>NZ_JBNPLQ010000038.1:0-21467 GCF_050313575.1 Candidatus Pseudoscillospira sp. SGI.172
TTGAAAAGAAGTAGTTTGACGGGTATAATAAACCGTATAACAACTCATTTTCGCGAGAAAGGGCAGTGCGTTATGGCAAAACGAATTGCGATCGTAAATCAGAAGGGCGGCGTGGGCAAGACCACTACCTGCGTCAATCTGGCCTCCGCGCTCCGTGCCCAGGGGAAGCGGGTGCTGGTGTGCGATTTTGACCCACAGGCCAACGCCACCTCTGGGTTCGGCATCGACAAGACCACGGCCAACCCCAGCATTTATGAGGTGCTCATCGCCGGGGCGGAGTGCCGGAAGGCCATTCTTCACACGCCCTACTGCGACGTGATCCCGGTGAACAAGGCCCTGGCGGGGGCCGGGATCGAAATGATCGGGATGCCCGACCGGGAGCATCTGCTCCGCCGGGCACTGGATTCCGTGGCGGAGGATTACGATTATATCCTGATTGACTGCCCTCCCTCCCTGGAGCTCTTGACGCTGAACGCCCTGTGCGCGGCCGACTCTGTGCTGGTTCCGGTGCAATGTGAATACTACGCGCTGGAGGGCCTGAGCGATCTGCTGGGCACCGTTCGGATCGTAAAGCGGTCTTTGAATCCGGGGCTTTCTCTCCAGGGGGTGGTGCTCACCATGTTTGACAGCCGGACGAACCTCTCCATGCAGGTGGCGGAAGAAGTGAAACGCCACTTTCCCGGACTGGTCTACGCCACGGTCATTCCCCGGAACGTCCGGCTCTCTGAGGCGCCCAGCCACGGCAAGCCCATTGATGCCTACGACCCCATCTCCAGGGGCGCCGAGTCCTACGCGGCGCTGGCAGAAGAGGTCATTGAACAGGGTACATAGAGAAACGGGGATTTGAGGCTTCGGCAGAACAATTCTGTATGACTCCCACAGAAAGAAGGAATGAATATGGCATTGGAACATGGCCTCGGCAAGGGCCTTGGGGCGCTGCTGGGCGACGCCGCCCTCCAGACGCAGAGCGAGGGGGCCCTCTCCCTCCCCATCTCCCAGGTCCAGCCCGGCCTGAATCAGCCCAGAAAGCGGTTTGACGAGGAGACTCTGGCCGATCTGGCCGACTCCATCCGTGTCCACGGCGTGATCCAACCCCTCACCGTACGGCGGCTGTCCTCCGGCTACTATCAGATCATCGCCGGGGAGCGCCGGTGGCGGGCCGCCAAGCTGGCGGGGCTGTCAGAAGTCCCGGCGGTGGTCATTGAGGCTGACGACAAAAAGGTCATGGAATTGGGCCTCATTGAAAACCTCCAGCGGGAGGATCTGAATCCCATTGAAGAGGCCAACGGATACCTGGTCCTCATGCGGGACTACGGGCTGACTCAGGAAGAGGTGTCCAAGCGGGTGGGCAAATCCCGCCCCGCCGTGGCCAACGCCATCCGCCTGCTGGATCTGCCCGATCCGGTGCGTCAGCTGCTGGAAGAGGGCAGGCTTACCGCCGGACACGCCCGGGCCATTCTCTCTGCCCCATCCGGTTCTTTTCAGCGGATACTGGCGCAGCGGGTGGTGGAGGAGGATCTCTCTGTCCGTCAGACAGAGGCCCTGGCCCGCCGCATGGCAAAATCCGCGGCAGAGGACGGCAAGGAGACAAAAGAGGAGGACCCCTATCGGATCTATCGGGATGCGGCGGCCAAGGACCTTTCCGACCGGTTTGGCCGCCGGGTCTCCATCGTCCAGGGGGCGAAAAAGGGGAAAATTGAACTGGAATATTATGACGACAACGATTTGAACGCTCTGCTGGACCTGCTGGAGCAAGTCCGCTCCGCACCGAAGGGAGGGCCCGTCCGGTGAACGAACCCAATTCCCAGCCCCCGGTTACACCGCCCCGCCGAAAGGAGCGGAAACGTCACCGCATGTCGGTGATGGGTTATCTGGCCATTCTTTTCGCCGTGGCCTTTCTGCTGCTGCTGCTGGCCTACTTTCAACAGCAGCGGGCCAACACGGAGGCCACAGACGCGCTGAAGCAGTCGGTCTCTACAGTGGAGTCCATTCAGAACCTGATGAAGGAAAACGACCAGCTTCAGGACCGGGTGGACGGACTTCAGGAGCAGCTGCTGCAAATCAAGGAAAAAAACACGCTGGCCACTGCGCAGATCACCAGCCAGGAGCAGGCCCTTCAGGCCATGGACTGGCTGCGGGAGATCCAGTCTCTCTATGAAAAGCAGTATTACAAGGCCTGCCGGGCGATGATCTCCGAGTTCGAGAATACCGGTCTGGTCTCAGCCCTGCCCCAGGATGGGCTGCACGCATACAATGACGAGCAGGTCCCCTCCCCTGCCCAGACCTATGCCGACATCAAAGAGGCGCTGTTCTGATTGTTTCACGTGAAACAGCGGGATGGTTTAAAAAGGAAAACAGGAATGTAAAATAAGGAGAGAACAGACATGCTGGATATTCGTTTTATTCGGGAGAACCCCGAGGTTGTCAAGGAGAACATCAAGAAGAAGTTCCAGGACGAGAAGCTGCCTCTGGTGGACAAGGTCCTGGAGCTGGACAAGGAGAACCGGGACACCATTCAGGCCGCGCAGGACCTGCGGACCCAGCGCAACGCCCTGTCCAAGCAGGTGGGCATGCTGATGGGACAGGCCAAAAAGACCAACGACCCCTCCAAGCTGGAGGAGGCCGAGGCCCTGAAGAAACGGGTCTCCGACGACGCGGAGAAGCTGGCCGGGTTGGAGAAGAAGGAAGAGGAGCTGGCTGCCGAGCTCCACAAGATCATGCTGGTCATCCCCAACATCATCGATCCCTCCGTTCCCATCGGGCCGGACGACTCCGCCAACGTGGAGGTCCAGCGCTTCGGCGAGCCGGTGGTGCCCGACTTTCCCATCCCCTACCACACCGAGATCATGGAGTCCTTTGACGGGATCGACATGGACGCCGCCGGCCGGGTCTCCGGCAACGGCTTCTACTATCTGCTGGGCGACATCGCCCGCCTCCACGAGGCCGTGCTGGCCTACGGCCGGGACTTTATGATCGACAAGGGCTTCACCTACTGCATCCCCCCCTTCATGATCCACGGCAACGTGGTGGAGGGCGTCATGAGCCAGACCGATATGGACGCCATGATGTATAAGATCGAGGGCGAGGACCTCTACCTCATCGGCACCTCCGAGCACTCCATGATCGGCCGGTTCATCGACCAGATCCTCCCTGAGGAGAAGCTGCCCCAGACCCTTACCTCCTACTCCCCCTGCTTCCGCAAGGAGAAGGGCTCCCACGGCATCGAGGAGCGGGGCGTCTACCGCATCCACCAGTTCGAGAAGCAGGAGATGATCGTGGTCTGCAAGCCCGAGGAGTCCAGGGACTGGTATGAGAAGCTCTGGCAGTTCTCCGTGGAACTCTTCCGCAATTTCGACATCCCCGTCCGCCAGCTGGAGTGCTGCTCCGGCGACCTGGCCGACCTGAAGGTCAAGTCCTGCGACATTGAGGCCTGGAGCCCCCGCCAGCAGAAGTATTTCGAGGTCTGCTCCTGCTCCAACCTGGGCGACGCCCAAGCAAGACGGCTGAAGATCCGGGTCCGGGGCGAGGACGGCAAGACCTATCTGGCCCACACCCTGAACAACACCTGCGTGGCCCCGCCCCGGATGCTCATCGCCCTGCTGGAGAACAACCTCCAGGCCGATGGCTCTGTGAAGATCCCCAAGGTGTTGGTGCCCTATATGGGCGGCAAGGAAATTCTGGTGCCCAAGGCAAAATAAGATCCCCTCCCCGCCGTCTGCCCCGCCCCCGGTCGATCCGGGCGGGGCGGGGCGGCAAAAAGAAAATAAGCAGGAGGTGCAGCGCTGTGTCTGCAAAAGAAAAAACCACCGGTTTTCTGGCCGAATTCAAACAGTTTATCGCCCGGGGAAATGTGATGGATATGGCGGTGGGCGTCATTGTGGGCGGCGCCTTTAAGGCGATCGCAGATTCCCTTACCGCCGACATCATCATGCCCGTCATCGGGATCTTCGTCCGTGAAAATTCCTTCGCGAATCTCAGCGTCACCATTGGTTCCGCTGTGATTACATATGGAAATTTTATCCAGGCGATATTGAACTTTCTTATTATGGCGCTGGTGGTGTTCTGCCTGGTAAAATCCATCAATCGCTTCCACCGCAAGAAGGAGGCCGCGCCTCCCCCTCTCCCGCCGGAGCCCTCCGCCGAAGAAAAGCTGCTTATGGAGATCCGGGATCTGCTGAAGGAAAACAGGGGAGAGCAAGGCTGATATCAGGAGGAACGCTCATTTGAACGAAGAAGAAAAGAAGGACGAGGTCGTCTACGCCACGCCGATGAAACGGCTCTGGGCCTGGGTTGGGGTGGTCTACATGGTCATCCTGGTGCTCCTGTCCACCTATGGGCTGGCCCACGGCTATTATCTGCGGGGGATCGCGCCGCTGATGATGGTGCCCGCCCTCTGCGGTGTGGGGGGCTCCGCCATTCTGCGCTATCGCTCGGGCTGGGGACGGGGCGGGCTGCCCGCCTGCATCCTGATCTCGGGGGCCAGTTTCCTGCTGGCCCTTCTGGATCTGGTCCGGGGCATCCCTGTCCTGATCGCCCAACTGTGAGGTGGAGTCTGTGAGAGAAATTTTGATTCCCGGGCTGGACGAGATGGGGCTCACCCCGCCGGCTGGGGCCGTGGAAGCGCTGGAGCGCTACGCGGAGCTCCTGCTTGAGCAGAACAGGGTGATGAACCTTACCGCCATCACTCAGCCGGAGGCCGTGGCCCGGCTGCATTTTCTGGACTCCGCGGGACTGCTGTCCCGGGGCGGAGGAGGCCCCGGATGGTGGAGCGGAAAACGAGTCATCGACGTGGGTACCGGGGCCGGGTTTCCGGGGCTGGTGCTCAAGCTGCTGGAGCCTTCCATCTCCCTCACCCTGCTGGACAGCCTGGGCAAGCGGGTGACCTGGCTGGAGGGCGTCTGCCATGCGCTGGGGCTGGAGGGGGTGCAGTGTCTCCATGCCAGGGCGGAGGAGCAGGCCTTGGAGCCGGGTTTCCGGGACGCCTTCGACGTGGCGGTCTCCCGGGCGGTGGCCTCTCTTCCCCTGCTGTGCGAGCTGTGTCTGCCCTATGTGAAGGTGGGCGGCGTGTTTTTCGCCATGAAGAGCGTGGAGAGCGGCGAGGAGACGCAGGCGGCCCAGCGGTCGGTGAAGCGGCTGGGGGGCGAACTGCTGGGGACGGTGGACTACGCCGTCCCGGGTACCGATGTGATCCACCGGCTGGTGCCGGTGCGCAAGACGGCGCAGACGCCCAAGGGCTATCCCCGGAAGTGGGCCAAAATAAAAAAAGAGCCTCTTTGACTTCGGGAAGGCGGAGCGGGAGCACTCTGTAAAAAGAAAAACTGGATGGTTTTCTGCCCGTTCCCGTGGAAAAAGGCATTGAAGGCCCCAAATTCCTATGCTATAATACTTTGCAAGTGGGAGGTTTTTGGCTATGGCAACCGTGATCGCCGTCACCTCCGGAAAAGGGGGAACGGGAAAGACCTCCCTGACCGGAGCGGTCTCCTCCTGTCTGGCCGCGCTGGGTCACCGCACGCTGTGCATCGACATGGACGTGGGGCTGCGGAACCTGGATCTGTCTCTGGGCCTGGCCGACCGGGCGCTGATGGATTTCACCGACGTGCTCCAGGGGCGCTGCCCGCTGGAACGGGCGGCGGTGGAGCATCCCGACATTCGGGGCCTTTTCCTGCTGACCGCCCCCCTCACCCTCCCCGACGGCCTCACTGAGGAGGCCATGAGAGGCCTGCTGCGGCAGGCCAGAGAGCGGTTTGACTACATCCTTTTGGACGCCCCCGCCGGACTGGGGCCCGGCTTCCAGCTGGCCGTATGCGGCTGCGACCGGGCGGTGGTGGTCTCCACCTCCGACGCCTCTGCGCTGCGGGACGCCCAGCGGACAGTGAGCGAGATGGGGGGCCGGACGGAGCGCATCCATCTGGTGGTCAACCGGGTGCAGCCCAAGCTGCTGCGGCGGCTCCATGCCACCATTGACGACGCCATGGACGCTGCCGGCCTGCCCCTGCTGGGCGTGGTGCCCGAGGACAGCCGGGTGATGCTGGCCGCCAACCGGGGAAAACCCCTGATCCTCTGCGCCAACAAGGGCGCGGCGGTGGCGTACCTGAACATCGCGCGGCGTATTCAGGGGCAAAAAGTGCCCCTGATGCGCATTCGGTAAAAGAAACTTGTGGCTTCCCCCATGCGGGGGGCCCTCACACCGTGGGAGTTTCCCATTTGAAAGAAGGGTTTTGGGATGAATATCGCGCTTTTGAGTCACGACCGGAAAAAAGAACTGATGGTGCAGTTCTGCATCGCCTACTCCGGGATTTTGTCCAAGCACCACATCTGCGCTACCAACACCACCGGGCGACTGGTGGCCGAGGCCACGGGCCTGCCCGTGACCCTGTATCTCTCCCACGAGCACGGGGGCAGCCAGCAGATCGGCGCCCGCATCGCCTACAATGAGATCGACATGGTCCTCTTTTTTACCGATCCCCAGTCCCACAACCTGGATGATGATCTGGACTATATCTCCCGGTTGTGCGATCAGTACAACATCCCCATCGCCACCAACGTGGCCACCGCGGAAATGCTGATCCTGGGCCTGGCCCGGGGCGATCTGGACTGGCGCGACATCATCAAGCCGGGCCCCTCCCCTTTCCCCACTTGACACAGGGACGCTTTTGCGATAGGATGCAGATTGACCGCGCAGAGCGGGCAGGAGTACCGCTGACACCGCCGGACAGAGAGGGGCCCCCCGGCTGAAAGGGCTTTGCGGCAAGGACAGAGGGAAAGACGGCCCGGGAGCGGGGGCGGAGACGCCCACGGCGACCTCCCCGTACCAGGAGGCGAAAGGGCGGCGCCGGCGTGTTCCGGCCCCGCCGAACATGGGTGGCACCACGGAGGCAGGCGTCTTCGTCCCGTGACTGGGATGGGACCCTGTCTTTTTTTATCTTGAGATTCACACGAGAGGAAGCGACGACAATGGGACGAATCAAGGCACGGACCCTGTCCGGGTTTATGGAGCTGCTGCCCGCCCGGCAGGCCCAGTTTGAACGGGTGAGAGACACCCTGGCCAAAACTTACGAGCTCTACGGCTTCACCCCCCTGGACACCCCCGTGATCGAGTCCAGCGAGGTCCTGCTGGCCAAAGCCGGCGGCGAAACTGAGAAGCAGATCTACCGCTTTACCAAGGGGGACAGCGACCTGGCCCTGCGCTTCGACCTGACGGTGCCCCTGGCCAAATATGTGGCCCTTCACCAAAACGAGCTGGCCTTCCCCTTCCGGCGCTACCAGATCGGCAAGGTCTACCGGGGCGAGCGGGCCCAGCGGGGGCGGTTTCGGGAGTTCTATCAGGCCGACATCGACGTCATCGGCGACGGAGCCCTGGACATCATCAACGAGGCGGAGATCCCCGCCATCATCTACAAGACCTTTACCTCCCTGGGCCTGGAGCGGTTCCGCATCCGGCTCAACAACCGGAAGATCCTCAACGGCCTCTTTGCCGTTCTGGGACTCACCGAGCGGGCCGGGGACGTGATGCGCACCATCGACAAGCTGGATAAGATCGGGCCCGAGAAGGTCAAGACCATCCTGGTGGAGGACTTCTCTGTTCCCGCTGCGGCCGCCGACCGGCTCCTGGCCGTCATTCAGTCGGAGGATCCGCTGGCGGCGTTGGAGAGCTTCCAGGGGAAGGACGCGACCTTCGATCTGGGCGTGGCCGAGCTGTCCACCGTGGTGAAGTACCTGGGGGACTTCGGCGTCCCCGCCGACCACTTCGCGGTGGATCTCACCATCGCCCGGGGGCTGGACTACTACACCGGAACCGTGTACGAGACCGTGCTGCTGGATCACCCCGAGGTGGGAAGCGTGTGTTCCGGCGGCCGATATGATAACTTGGCGGAATATTACACAGAAAAAAAACTTCCGGGAGTCGGAATTTCCATCGGATTGACCCGGCTCTTCTATGTGCTCCAGGAGCAGGGGATGCTCAACGAGGCCCTGCCCACCGCCCCCGCCGACGTGCTGGTGCTGCCTATGACGGACGACCTCTCTCCCGCCATCGCCTTTGCCACCGCCTGCCGGGCCGCCGGGGTGCGGGCCCAGCTCTACACCGAGCCCAAGAAGTTCAAGGCCAAGATGAACTACGCCGATAAGCTGGGGGTGCCCTTCGTGGCCTTCCTGGGCGAGGACGAGGTGCGGGACGGTGTGGTCTCCCTGAAGGACATGGTCTCGGGGGAGCAGGAGAAGGTGGCCCTGAGCGAGGCCCCCGGCTGGCTGCGGAAGCGGGTGGAGGAGCGCAGCGCCGGCGCGCCCATCCGGGAGTGACCGAAGCCCTGTCCGCTGATCGACGACGACAAGGAGAATTTTATGAAACATCGCGTCTTTGCCTCAGCGCTGGCCCTGTCCCTGGCCCTCACCCTCTCCCCTGCTCTGGCGGCGGAGGGGGACGGGCGCTTCCCCGCGGTGAATTCCTATCCCGGCTATGCCGACGTGAAGGAGAGCGACTGGTTTTACGACAACGCCAGGCTCTGCTTCGAGACCGGCCTGATGCAGGGCACCCAGAACGGCTTTGAACCCAATAAGACTTTGACCATCGCGGAGTTGGCCGCCATCACCGCCCGGGTGCGCTCCGCGTTCATTGGCGTACCGATTCCCGATACCGGCCCCGCCCAGCCTTGGTATCAGGTCTATTTTGACTATCTGAGCGCGCCCGATGACAAAGCGGTTTCCAGCATCTGGGGCTTGGTAACACAGCGTTTTGACACGCCGGAGCTGGAGGCTACCCGGTACGACATGCTTTATTTCCTCGCCGCCGCTCTGGACAGCTTTACGGAGGAATTGCCCGCCATCAACAACATTCAGAACCTGCCTGACGTAGAGAGCGACAACCTCATCCTCTACTTCTACAACCGGGGCATTTTGACCGGCACCGACATCTATGGCACCTTCGCGGGGGACCGCACCCTCATGCGATCCGAGTGCGCTGGCATGGTGTCCCGCATCGCCCGGAGCGAGCTGCGGATGCCCTTCGTCCCAGCCGATCATACCCTCTTCACCGCCGCCGGGGTCTCCCCCGACACGGTGCTTTTCCGGAATGGCCTGACTGCCGCCGATTACCTGCCCAGGGTGATGGCCCGCATCCAGACGATGGAACAGCGGGACGCGGCCTTGGGGGTGGCGTTCAACTGGTTCCACAAGGCTGAGGACGGTTCGACCTATTTAGACAGTGTAAAGCAGGGGGCCTTGTCGGAACTCGGGGTCACCAGGGCCGATGGGACCCAGGCCTATGCCGATTTTGATGTGCAGATGTTTTACAGCCGGTATCTGGATCTGAGCGGGGCGGTGGATGAAATCGCCCCCGCTTCGCCCCGCTGACGGCGCGCGCCGGACCGGCCGGAGGAGGGCTCCCCTTTTCTGCGTATGCCCCGCAGCCTCTGCCGGCGGGCCCTTCTTTGGAGCATCCCAATCGTACGCGAAAAGACAAATGATATAATTTGGAGATGATTTTGCATGGATCAAGTGAAAACTGCCTACCGCAGCCACACCTGCGGCGAGCTGCGGATGGCCCAGGCGGGCCAGAGCGTGACTCTGGCGGGCTTTTTGGAGAACTTCCGTGAAGTGGGCGCGGGCCTCGGCTTTGCCGTGCTGCGGGACTTCTACGGTACCACACAGGTGGTGTGTGAGACCGAGGAGATGGTGAAGACCTTCAAAGCCCTCAACAAGGAGTCCACCGTGCAGGTGGCGGGCACGGTGCGGGAGCGGGATTCCAAGAACCCCAAGCTGCCCACCGGCGACATCGAGGTGGTGCCCACCGCCGTTACCGTCCTGGGAAAGTGCCGCCACAATGAGCTTCCCTTCCCCGTCAACCGCAGCCGGGAAGCCGACGAGGCCGCGCGGCTCAAGTACCGCTACCTCGACCTGCGCAACCCTGATGTGAAGAAGAATATCCTTCTCCGCTCCCAGGTGGTGGCCGCCCTGCGGTCGGCCATGATCGACCACGGCTTCCTGGAGATCACCACCCCCATTCTCACCGCCTCCTCTCCCGAGGGCGCGCGGGATTATCTGGTGCCCTCCCGGAAGCATCCGGGCAAGTTCTACGCTCTGCCCCAGGCTCCCCAGCAGTTCAAGCAGCTGCTGATGGCCTCCGGCTTCGACAAGTATTTCCAGATCGCCCCCTGCTTCCGGGATGAGGACGCCCGGGGCGACCGCTCCCCCGGCGAGTTCTACCAGCTGGACATGGAGATGGCCTTCGCCGGACAGGAGGACGTGTTCGCGGTGCTGGAGGACGTGCTGCCGCCGGTGTTCGCCAAGTACGGCGCCTACGGCACCGCCTCCTCCGCCCCCTTTGTCCGCATCCCCTACGCCGAGGCCATGGAGAAATACGGCTCGGACAAGCCCGACCTGCGGATCGACCTCACCGTTCAGGACGCCACCGGGCTTCTGGCCGACTGCGGCTTTGAGCCCTTTGCCGGGAACACGGTGAAGGCCGTGGTGGTCAGCGGCTTTGCCGGCACCCGGAAGCAGATCGACAAGCTGTGCGCCGACGTGGAGGTGCAGGCCGGGAACAAGGCCTACTGGTTCCGGCTGGACGAGAACGGCGAGCTGGTGGGCGGCATCTCCAAGTTCGTGCAGGAGAAGAAGGCGGCCGTGATCGAGGCCCTGGGCCTCACCCCCGGCTGCTTCGTGGGCCTGTCCGCCGGGAAGCCGGGCGCGGCACAAAAGACCGCGGGCGTGCTGGTCAAGACGCTGGGCGCTTTCTGCCCCAATCACTTCAAGAAAGAGCAGTACGCCTTCTGCTGGATCGTGGACTTCCCCATGTACGAGATCGGCGAGGAGTCCGGGGCGCTGGAATTCTGCCACAATCCCTTTTCCATGCCCGCCGGCGGTCTGGAGGTGCTGAAGCAGGCGGCCGACGGGGCCGTCGATCCCCTCACCATCACCGCCGACCAGTACGATCTGGTGTGCAACGGCGTGGAGCTCTCCTCCGGCGCGGTGCGGAACCACGACCCGGAGATCATGGTGGAGGCCTTCCAGCTGGTGGGCCTGGGCGAGGAGGACGTGAAGGCCAAGTTCCCCGCCATGTATAACGCCTTTACCTACGGAGCGCCCCCCCATGCCGGGATCGCCCCGGGGGTGGACCGCATGGTGATGCTCCTGGCCGGCGAAGACTCCATCCGGGAGATCATCCCCTTCCCCATGAACAAGAACGCCCAGGACCTGATGATGGACGCCCCCGGGGTGGTCACCCAGGCTCAGCTGGACGAGCTGCACATCACCATCGCCAAGACCGGCGCGGAATCAATCTGACAGAAAACGCGGAGCTCTCACCTGTGGGCGAGAGCTCCGCGTTTCTCATTGATAAGGGTAAGGAGGGAAATGCTCTGGAACGCGACCGAAATCCGGAAAAATTTATTCCGATCTGTCCTCCAGCATAGCATCCAAAAAACGGAAAAGCGCGTTCTTTTGGTAAGGGGTCAACTGCTCCAGACGGCGGTCGAACTCGTCTTCAGGGGGTTCTTCCCCCGGCCAGTCAAAAAAGGTCTTCAGGGAGATCCCCATGGCGTCGCACACCAAGGCAAGGCTCTCCACCGAGATGCCCTTTTCTCCCAGTTCCACCGCCCGCAGAAAGCTCTGGGAAAGCCCGCACAGATTGGCCAGCCGATTGGTGCTCCAGCCCTTCCTCTCCCGCAGGACAATGATCCGCTTTCCTATCTCCATAAAAATACCTCAATCTTTTTTATTATAACAATAGCAAAAAAGACGCCCTATATTTACATCTATAAAAATATATGCTATATTTATAGATATTATCATAGCGTGGAGGAGGAGACGCATGGATCAAGACAGGAAACCACGGGCACAATCGTTCTCTGGCCGGGAGATGCCCCTGGCCCAGATGGATGAACTGGATGCGCTTATGGAGCGGTATCAGGCGTTCAGCGATGAAACGCTGGCCCGGTGGATGAGCGTGGTCACAGGCACCCACCGCCGCGCCATGGCCGCTGTCCTGAAGGAGCGGGGGCAGAATTGAACAGCAGCAAAAGGGATCCCCGCCAGCGGCGGGGATCCCTTTTTTATCTGTTTTCAAAATCATAGGCAAAATGGTGGTGCCAGAAGTAATCCATTGCCCGATAGCGGCGGACCAGCTCCGCGTTCTCCGGGGTCAGTTCGGTGGTGAGGACGCCGTCCTCCAGATAGCGGCCGGAGGCGTGGACCACGCTCACCCGGTCCAGAACGGGATCGATGGCCTGGAGATAGGCCGGGCCCTCCCAGCCGCAGAGGCGAAAGACCTCGTTCATCAGAAAGCTGGGGCCCAGCGTGGGGCCCTCGCCCTGAAAGCCGTTCCCCAGGACCGCCTTGGCGGCGTCGTTGGCCCAGATGATGTACCGGGTGGAGTAGTAGTTCAGGAAGCCGTCCTGGCTGTCCAGGTCAAAGTCCAGTCCCATGGCCTTGTAGACGCTGTTGCCGTCTCCCATCCAGGGGTTGTGGTCCCCGAAGAGGACCAGCACCACCGGCTCGGCGTCGGCCCGCAGGGCGTCGGTGAGGGCCTTCAGATGTTTGCCCGTGTTGGCGATGGAGCCGAAGTAGTTTTCCAGAATGCACTGTTCCTCGGCGGTGTAGCGGCCGTCGTTGACCACGTAGTCGCCCGGCTCGCCCCAGTAGAGCTGCCCGCTGTCGTAGGGGCCGTGGCCCTGGTAGGTGACGGAGAAGCTGAAGTAAGGCCGCTCCCCCGCCGTGCCCGCCCGGTAGGCCTCCAGAAGCTCCGGGAAAAAGACGTCGTCCATGGCCACGCCGCCGCCCGTGAGTTCCCCAAAGTGGTTTTCCACATAGGCGTATCGCGCAAAGCCCAGGTTCTCGTTGATGTTCTTCCGGTTGTAGAACCAGTCGTAGCAGGGGTGCATCCCCTCCACCGTGTAGCCCTGGGAGCGGAAGTACCAGGGGTAGGAGTTGGTGTCGCTCCGGAAGGAGCCCAGCGCGCTGCTGCCGGTGAGGAAGCACCGCTCGGTGTCCACCGTGCCCCCGGCGAAAATATTGGTCACCAGGGTGCCGGACACCCCTTCGGCTTCCAGCGCGTGCCAGGCGGCATAGACGTCGGAGGAGAGCTCGGGCACCCCAAACCGGGTGAAGTCGTTATAGGCCTCCAGCATGATGCCCATCACGTTGACCTTCTTGCCCTCCGGGATGTCGGCGTCGGCATAGCGGCCCAGAAGCTCCGCGGCCTCCTGCGCCCGGTAGCCCGAGGGGGGCGTATCCACGGCGGCGGTGACGCTGTGGAAAAAGGGATAGAGAAAGCCCCGGGCCAGATACTGCTGGGTGGAGGACCAGCGGTTGACCAGCCGTTCATAATAGGCGGTGTGGACGTCATAGATCACATCGTCCAGGCATACCGCCGTGGTCAGAGCGGCTCCTGTGGCCGCCAGCAGGACTCCCGCGGCCCGGCCCCGCCTCCCCCAGTCCAGCCTGCCCCGTACCAGGAAGTGGATCAGCAGCCAGCCCCCCGCCACGGTGAAGATGACGAGCCCGAGCTTCCAGTCCAGAAACAGGCGGTACTTGCCCGCCATATCCCGCACCTCCTTGAGCAGCAGCAGGTCGCCGAACATGAGGGGGTCGTCCCGGAACATCAGCTTGTAGTAGTTGCCCGCGGAGAGGCCCAGCAGGACCCCGGCGGTGAAGCCGAAGGAGGCCCCCGGCCGGCCGGTGAGCGCGTAGAGGAGCAGGATCATGACCACAGGTGGCAGGAGGTTCAAAAGGAGGATCCGGGGACATTCCAGATATCCCAGCGCCAGGCGCAGGCTGTACGGGCCCGGGGCCAGCAGCAGGGAATCAAGGCCGATCCCCACGCCCGCCAGCGCCATGATCCCGACGTTCCACGTCCAGAAGGCCGCCCGGCGCCCCCGGGAGGCGCCGGGCTCCGGCCGGGTCTGGAACAGAAACGGACGGCCCGTCAAAACCGGATCTTCTCCTGAAGATACGTCTTGAGCGCGGTGACGGGGATCCGGGTCTGCTCCATGGAATCCCGCTCCCGGATGGTGACGCAGTGGTCGGCCTCCTCGGTCTCGCTGCCCACGGTCTGGAAGTCCACGGTGATGCAGAAGGGGGTGCCGATCTCGTCCTGACGGCGGTAGCGCTTGCCGATGGAGCCGGCGTCGTCGAAGTCCACCATGAAGTCGCCGGAGAGCTCCTCAAAGATCTTGCGGGCGGGCTCGGAGAGCTTCTTGGACAGGGGCAGGACGGCCGCCTTGAAGGGAGCCAGAGCGGGATGGAGCCGCAGGACGGTGCGCACGTCGTTCTTGGCGGCGTCCACCACCTCCTCGTCGTAGGCTTCCACCAGGAAAGCCAGAGCCATCCGGTCGGCGCCCAGAGAGGGCTCGATGACGTAGGGGATATAGTGCTCGTTCTTCTCCTGATCGTAGTAGGTCAGGTCCTTACCCGAGTGTTCCTGATGCTGCTTGAGGTCGTAGTCGGTGCGGTCGGCCACGCCCCACAGCTCGCCCCAGCCGAAGGGGAACAGGAACTCGAAGTCGGTGGTGGCCTTGGAGTAGAAGGCCAGCTCCTCGGCCTCGTGGTCTCTCAGCCGGAGGTTTTCCTCCTTGATGCCCAGGTTGATGAGCCAGTCGTGGCAGTAGGAGCGCCAGTACTGGAACCACTCCAGGTCGGTGCCGGGCTGGCAGAAGAACTCCAGCTCCATCTGCTCAAACTCCCGGATGCGGAAGATGAAGTTGCCCGGGGTGATCTCGTTGCGGAAGGACTTGCCCACCTGGCAGACGCCGAAGGGCAGCTTCTTCCGGGTGGTCCGCTGGATGGCCGGGAAGTTGACAAAGATGCCCTGGGCGGTCTCGGGCCGGAGGTAGACCTCGGTGGAGTTGTCCTCGGTGACGCCCTGGTGGGTCTTGAACATAAGGTTGAACTTGCGGATGTCGGTGAAATCGGACTTGCCGCAGCCCGGGCAGGTGACGCCGTTGTCCCGGATGAAGGCCACCAGCTCTTCGTTGGTCATGGCCTCCACATTCACGTCGGCGCGGGCGTTCCCGGCGCACCAGGCCTCGATGAGCTTGTCGGCCCGGTGGCGCATCTTGCACGCCTTGCAGTCGATGAGGGGGTCGTTGAAGGTGGAGACGTGGCCGGAGGCCACCCACACCTCGGGGTTCATGAGGATGGCGGCGTCCAGGCCCACGTTGTAGGGGCTCTCCTGGACAAACTTTTTCCACCAGGCCCGCTTGACGTTGTTTTTGAACTCCACGCCCAGAGGGCCGTAGTCCCAGGAGTTGGCCAGGCCGCCGTAGATCTCGCTGCCGGGGTAGACAAAGCCGCGGCCCTTGCAGAGGGCCACGATCTGGTCCATGGTTTTTTCGGTGTTTTTCATGGGGAACACTCCTCGCTCTATTTTAAATTTGGTTTTTCGTGTGACGGCGGAAGCCTCAGGCAAAAAAGAACGCCCCGAGCCGCTTGGCTCAGGGCGAACAGATTGTCCGTGTTTCCACCTGAATTCGGAGAGATGTCTCTCCGCTCTCATACCCGGTAACGGCGGGGACCGGCAGGGCATTTCCGCCCCGCGGCTCGCGGGCGCCTTCCACACTCCCCAGGGGGCCTTGCAGCTTCCGGCCTCTCTCTGCTGCTGGGGCGGGCGTGTACTCTTCCCGGTCATCACTTTGATATCGTGAGGTATTCTATCACCTTTTGCCGGCAGCGTCAAGAGGGGGAGGCGGTTCGGCGCCGGCGCCTTTCCCGGGGAATTTCTCCATCCAGTAGTGGTCGTGGTCCTCTTCCCGTTTCACGCCGTTTTCATATGTGTAGCCCAGCTTTTGATAAAACGTGTGGGCGGTGAGGGAGGCGGAGACCACTACCCGCGCGGCGCGTTGGAAAGCGGGGTCGGCCTCCAGCACGGCCATCATCTCCCGGCCGATGCCCTTCCCCTCCAGGTCTGGGCGGACGTAGACCGAGCGGATCTCCAGCGCGCCGGGCCGGCCCTCCGAGGGGGCCACTGCCCCGCAGGCGGCCAGCTTGCCCTCCCAAAGCCCCACGTAAAAATGGCAGTCAGGGCTGTCGGCGAAGGCGGCCAGCTGGGCGGGGCCGTAGCGCTTGACATAGTCCAGGAGGTAAGCTTCCTCATAGTCCCGGATGTTGACCTCCAGCATGACTCGCCGGATCAGTTCCACCACCTGGGGATACTCAGCCCGCCAAACAGGCCGGATCACGAGCTTATCCATGGTTTTCCTCCCTTCGGATGATATGCCCCTGGGCACGGCGCTTTTTTCGGCCGTACCAGACGCGGTTGACGCAGTTGCCCAGAATCAGGATGTTGCCGCACAGGTAGAGCCAGACCATGAGGATGATCACCGAGGCCAGGGACCCGTAGACCAGGGAGTAGCGGGAGGACAGGCCGATAAACCAGGAGAAGAGCACCGAGGCCAGCACCAGGGCCGCCGAGGCCAGCAGGGCCCCGGTGAAGAGCGGGGCGGCGGGCTTTTCCCGGGGCGCGGTGGCCCGGTAAAGGAGCATCACAAAGGCCAGCACCAGACAGAACAGGATCAAAAAGCGCATCCACTGCCAGTTCCAGGGCAGGACTACATTTTGCAGGCGGGGGATCTGCTGGATCAAATTTTCCAGCAGGTGAAAGAACCAGCTTCCGGTGAGCACCACCGCCAGAGACAGGTAGATGGTCAGCAGAAACAGGATGGAAAAGGCCACGCTGGCTACGATCTGCCAAAGGCCGGTGTAGCTCTTCCGGCCGTAAATGTCGTCCATCACATTCATGAGGGAGCGCATGGCCGCTGAAGCGGAGAACAGCATCATCATAATGCCGCCCACCAGCAGGGCGTGGGACTGGTTGGTGGTGATGTAGCCCACATACTCGGTCAACACCGCCAGCGCCTCTTCTGGAATAATGAGCTCGGCCTCCCGCAGCAGACCCGCCACATCCAGGTGAAGGGTGCCGATGACCGCGTTGATGCAGATAAGAGCTGGAAAAAAGGAGAGGATCAGAAAGTAAGCCAGCTCCGCCGCCGAGCGGGACACCCGCTTGGTGAAATAGAGATCGGCGATTTCCAGCATAAATCGGATCAAGTTTCCCACTCTGCGCAAGCGGTTTTCCCCCTTCCAAAAACTGCGCACAAAAGACAAAAAACCGCCTGCTCCAGAGCAGGCGGTTCGTTGCTACCTGAATTGCAAGCCTTAAGCCAGCTTGGTGAGCTTCAGGGTCATGCCGCTCTTCTTGTGCGCGGCGTTGTTCTTGTGCAGAATCCCGTGGCAGACAGCCTTATCCACAGCCTTGACAGCCATCTTGTAAGCGCCCTCGGCCTCGCTGCGGTTGCCTTCCGCCACCGCGGCCTCGAACCTCTTGATGTCGGTCTTCAGGGCAGACCGAGCGGCCTTGTTCTGCAGAGCCTTGGCCTTGTTCACCAGAACACGCTTTTTGGCAGACTTAATGTTCGGCAAACCAAACACCTCCTCCGAATGACGAATTTGAGACGTAGAATCTCCATGCAGATATCTATTTTAGCAGACATTCTCTTAGAAATCAAGATTTATTTTAAATTTTTCTGATTTTTTCGGATAGGAGAAGGATTTTCGCAAAAAATAGTACCGTTGTTTGGATAAAATACTATATCTTGGGGGACAAGGAGGACAAAATATGCTGGAACGACGGACTGATCTGGCGCTGGAGGCCAGAGAACTGCGGGCGGGGGCCTCTGACTTGCCTGGAGTGTCCAGTGAGGAGGGACGGGCGGAAGCCTTTCCCCTCACCACTGTGCGGGTGACCAGCCAGGCCGGAGCCCGGGCGCTGGGAAAGCCCCAGGGCACCTACCACACCTTGGATCTGACCGGGCTGGGGCGTCGGGAGCATAAGGCCTTCCCCCGGGCGGTGAAGGCCCTGGCAGGGCTCCTCTCCCCCCTGATCGCGGGAGAGCGCAGCGACTGCGTTTTGGTGGTGGGGCTGGGCAACCGGGCCATGACTCCGGACGCCGTGGGGCCGAAAGCGGCCGACCGGACCCTGGTGACCCGGCATCTGGTGACCATGGCGCCCAGTCAGTTCGGCTCCTTCCGGCCGGTGGCGGTGCTGGCGGCGGGCGTGCTGGGCACCACCGGAGTGGAGAGCGGGGAGATCGTAAAGGCAGTGGCCGATCAGATCAGGCCCAAAGCCATTGTGGCGGTGGACGCTCTGGCCGCCCGGCGGCTGGAGCGTCTGTGCACCACCGTGCAGGTTTCAGACACGGGGATTTCCCCGGGCTCCGGCGTGGGGAACCACCGGTTTTCTCTGGATCGGGAGAGCATGGGCGTGCCGGTGATCGCGGTGGGGGTCCCCACGGTGGTGGACGGGGCCACCCTGGCCGCCGACCTTCTGGAGGAGGCCGGACGGGACGGCTTTGACCCGGCGGCGCTGGCCAAGGGCTCCGGCGCCACTCTGATGGTTTCCCCCAGAGACATCGACCAGCGGGTGGAGGATATGGCCAAGGTCATCGGCTACGGGGTGAGCCTCGCCCTTCAGCCCGAACTGAGCCTGGAGGATCTGGAGATGCTGGTGGAGTGACGGCATAAAAAGAGACGGGAGCAGCTGCTCCCGTCTCTTTGGACGCAAATTCAGGGAAGATAATTGTAGGGATTGACCGTAGTGCCGTTCACCTTGACCTGGAAGTGGCAGTGGTTGCCGGTGGAGCGGCCGGTGGAGCCCACCCGGGCGATGGTCTGGCCCTGATAGACCCGGTCCCCCGCCTTGACATTCAGGCTGGAGCAGTGGGCGTAAATGGTCTGGATCCCGTTTTCGTGGTCGATGACCACATATTTTCCGTAGCTCCAATAGCTGCCGCTGCCGGTGCCCGCGTAGATCACCCTGCCGCCGTCGGAGGCGGCGATGGGGGCGCCGTAGGAGCCGGTGATGTCCAGTCCGGTGTGGAAGCTGTACGAGCCGAAGATGGAGCGGTAGCCGTAGCCGGAGGTGATGCGTCCATAAATGGGCCATTTCAGGTTTCCGGTGGCCATGGTGCGGGGCCGCTCCTTGGTGCCCACCGCCACCACCTGGGGCACAGGCTGGGCGAGCACGGAGGTGGAGTTGATGACTCTGGACTGCTCCACGCCGTTGAGGTAGGTCACATTTGCGCTGTAGGTGGCAAGACCGTCCACCCCGGCGGTGAGGATCTTGGTGTCGCCCTGATACATGGAGCTGTCAGGCACCTCTTCCACGGTAAAGGGCACCGGGCCGTCATAGGTCAGGGCATCCACCGTCTGCACGGACAGGAAGGGCACAGCCTGGCTGAGGGTGAGGGTCTGCCCCACCATCAGGCGGTTGACATCCACGCCCGGGTTCAGGGCCTGAAGCTCCGACATGAGCATCCCGTGGCTGTTGGCGATCCCGGAGAAGGTCTCCCCCGCCTGCACGGTGTAATCTACCCGCTCCATGCTGTTGGCGGTGAGCGCCGCGCGCATGGATTCCACGTCCTTGAGCGCGCTGGTGGAGGTGTACTCCTTGGATACCACCACCGGCTGGACGAATTCCGCGGAGATGGTGTTGGCGTTGACATAGGGGGCCTTGATGGAGGCCAGCAGCTCATCCAGAGCGGCCGGGTCGTCGGCCGCGCCGATGAGCTCGCCGTTCACCGTCAGCACTGAGGTCTTCATCACCTCGCCGATCTGGTCGAACAGGTAAGTCTCCACCTGGGTGACGGGGATGCGCTCCTCCCGCTGGCTGAGCGCGAACTGATAGGACACGTCCTGCTCCAAGGTGTAGGAATGGCCCAAAATGCTGCCGGCCCGGGCCTCCACCCGGTCAATGGCGGCCTCTACCGACTGGCGGCTCTGCACCAATCCCAGCTCCACACCGTCCACCGACACCTCATAGCTGGGCCCGTAGAGGCTCCCCAGCACCGCCGCGGAGGCCACGGACAGGGCGGCCACCACATAGATGAGCGGATCCAGGGGAGAACGGCGCTCCCAGAGGTCGTGGTGCGAGAGGGAGCGAAGGCCCGCCTGAATGTCCTGCCAGGAAGGAATGCGAAACCGGGCCGCACCCCCGGCTGCGGCCGAAAGGGGTCCGCGAGAGTGCTCTGGATCAAGCAGGATCTCATCCACGGGAATAACCTTCTTTCTGTCCGGAGTCAAATCGTTTTTGAAGTCTCTCCGTCGATTATTACGAGAGGGAAACAAAAAATTACAAATGGTTACAACTGTGTATCATACACGTTTTTGGCAAACTCGTCAAGAGGCTTTGGCTTTTTCAGCATATTATCTTCCATATATTGGGCATTTTCGATATGTTGTGGAGGGCAAACTTCAAAAGTCCAAGATGCGGGCGGGGAGTTGACACCGGGGTGTGGAGACCAAACAGGACGCTGCCCCGAAGGGATAGGCCTTATAAAAATTGAACTGGCATGACCGATCGGGCACACCGGTCTATTTCTAATCGTGTAATATAAATCTCTCTATGATAAAATCGCTAAAACCCTTCTGCCACAATACTTTATCAATTTTTTTAGCTTGATTATTTTGAAATTACACAGTAGTTTTGCAATTTTGGAAAAATCAAATAAAAAATATCTTGCCTTGCTTATATCTGCTTATAACTTCAAGGGTATTGTGATAGCCTTTACAATCGTTTTTCCTAACTATTTTGCTAGTTCTGTCATAAAACTAGTATTATTTATATTATTTTCCATATTTTCTTTCTATATTTGATACATTTTATATGCTAATTCTTCTCCGCTATACCCATTTTCCTTTAGTTTTATATATAATAGCATAGGATTTTCCATAATATCAGCTATATTTTCATTATTTCTAATATTTTTCACCTATTTGCACCTACCTTTCTTATATTTATATTATACTATAAAAATTTTTTTACGGCAAGGAAAGCTAATAAATATAGTATTTATTATTTCTTTAGTTACACTATTTTAGCTTTAAGAATATATTGTATTTACTACCTATTTACAAGTAATTTCAGCGGCGGTTTTCAAATCTATTTTTAGCACCCGTAGCGAATAGGTGAGCCTTAAACTGCTTTATCCCTATACTACCCCTACAAGGTCAAGCGGGACACTCGCCCACTCTAGCCTTGATAATCATTTCCCCAGCGTCAGGAATACAGGGAAGGGGGGCGGTGGTTTTGGGATATATTAAAACTTATCTTTTCTTGTTCGCTTTTTTGACTGTTTTCCCTACCGCTGTTTAGAGAATAGTAAGTCGAGCATAAAGGACAGTAGCGGCGATATTAGTTATTAAATTTCTATATTTGTTTTCTTTATTTAATCGCTTTATTTGACCTAAAAAAATTTTTATGTTATACTGGTAATAGGGGAAATAAAAAATAGTAGTATTATTAGGGATTTTTCGGCCAGTACAATTCGCACATTATTTTGCTTATTTGACTTAAAAAAATTTTTATTGTATAATTGTAATAGAGAAAATATATTTTCACTATATTAAGAAATTTTTGGGGCCGATACTTTATATATCTATTAGTTCTCTTCTAGTATTATCTACCCATATTTAATTTGATA
>NZ_JBNPLQ010000039.1:0-20086 GCF_050313575.1 Candidatus Pseudoscillospira sp. SGI.172
AATGCAGGCGGCCTTTTGCATCAAGCGGAGGGATTTCTGCTCCCCGAAGAAAGCGGACCGGCTGGGACCCGGCCCTGCCGAAAAACTTTCAGTTCAAATCAATGCCCGTTTCCGTGATAAAGAACTGCAGGGCATTCTGTACGGTGATAAACGGTCCCGTATCGTTCCATCCGGATGTTTTTCGGCTTTCTTCGGCGGTGAGAACGGGGTATTGGAGGCGGTGTCTTTGATGCACGTAATTTACCCACGAGTCTACGATCCACCCAGCCTGAAGCTCCTCTATGCCATAGGAGACATAGCCCCGCTGCCGCTCCCCGTTTTCGGGCATGGAGAAGGTGGCGAAGACATCCCGGACATACCGCTCCCCCCAGAAGATGCTGTCGGCGGTGTAGCCTTCCGCGGCAAGGGAGTGGAAGGGGGCTGTGTAGACCGTGCCGTTTTCGTCATAGAGGACGCGCCCCGTCAGATCCCCGGCGGATGTCCATCCCTCGCTGTCCCGGTAGGCCGGCCAGAGCTGGAGCGCCTCCGTGCCGCAAAAGCCGGGATCCAGAGTCCAGAGAAAATGGTGAAAGACCTTCCACTGGGGCGTTTCTCCGGGCAGCTCCACGGCAACGTCGGTCAGATGCAGCTCTTTGACGTCGTAGACCGTGGTGATATGAGTTATATTGCCCTGTACGGTCCACACCTCACGCCCGCTGTTGACCGGTTGGTCGCATTCCTGCGCGACGACCCGGAGCGCACCGTTACAGGCAAGGAGGTCCTCGCCGGAGAGGTCGTTCAGCGCGGCCCCGGGGTAGCCGAGTGCCAGGAGCTCTTCCTTGATTTCAGAGAGTTCCGCACTCTCCTCGGACGTTTCCGCCTGCCAACTCATTCGGTAGCTGCCAAAAAAGAGATACCCGCAGACGATCCCGAGGACAAGAACGGAAATGATTGCGCCCACCAGCTTCCGGTCCGAGAGGCGCACCTCCGCCGCCTTGACCGCGTATCCGCTTTCCTCCGTTTCCTTGGAAAGGCGGCAAAGGCTGCGGATAATCAGGATATAGCACACGATCATCACGATCCCGAGCAGAAGGCCGTCGTACTGTACGAAAGCCAGCAGGAGAAGGGCCGCATACCAGACGAGCAGCGCGGCCGCGCTGCCGGTGTGGACGGGGATCCCGGCTTTCCGCTGTACTGCGGTGATCCCCCTCCACAGGCAGAGGATCAGCAGAAAATGCAGTACCCCATTTCCAAGGGGCAATACCTGTCCAAGGGGGGAAGCGAAAACGGCGTTCCGTTCTACGGCGGCGTTTAAAATGAGGGTGAGGAGACAGCAGGCGACCTGCGCCAGAGCGAGGATCCATCCCGCCCGGAACCAGCCGTTTTCTCCCCGAAGCGTCCGAAAACCCAGCAGCAGCAAAATGACGCCGATGGTGGGGAGAAGGTAGTTGAGCAGGAAAAAGTTCAGCGTGATGGCGCACAGCGCCATGCCGGGGAGGATGCGGTCCATGGCCCTGCGCCAGGGGGTCACCTCGCGGACAATGTCGTCGGGGGGAAGATCGGGTACCGCGCCTTTCAGCAGATCATCAAAATCATGTTCATTCATGTACCTCACCTCCCAACGTCTCACGAAGGTTCTTCTTCAGCCGGTACAGCTTTCCCTCCACTGCCCGCTGCGTCATTCCGGTCTCACAGGCAATCTGTGCGGTTGACTGCTGATAATAGTACTTTCGATAAAAGAGCATTCTGCCCTGTGGGGAAAGCCGCCCGATGGCTTTTTGCAGCGCGGCACTGCGTTCCTGCTGCAGAACGGCTTCCTCCGGTGATGGTTCTCTCGACGCCAGCGTGTGGGTGAGTTCCTCCGTATCGCTGCCGCTGCGTTTCTGCCGTGCTCTGTTCCGGGCGGCATTTCTGGTCACAGCCGTGAGCCATGCGCTCCATCCGCCCCGCTGGGGGTCGTATGTATCGATCTTTTCCCAAACCCGCATGAAGGCCTCGGAAAGGCACTCCTCCCGATCTTGTTCGTTGGCCAGGATAGGGGCAATGATATACCGCATCAAAGGCGCGTAGTGCCGCAAGAGCAAGGCCGCACCCTGTTCGTTTTTTTCTCGAATTAGGCGAATGATCTCCTGTTCCTCCATATGAGCGCCCCCTTTTTATGGCTCTATACTATCATACACGCTTTTTTCCAAAAACCCATGAAACAAAACAGTCTCCCCGGTCGTGTGGTAAGGAGCGTGTGGCAATGGGCCTGTTTAGAGAGACAGCATACCATTGTCATAGGGAGCGGATGGCATGAAGCTGATGCGGGGCTGCCTCATGCTGCGGCTGGCCCTGCGATCCGCAAGCGCCTTTCCGCGTCGCACGGCATAGCCGGCCCGCATTTTGCAAAGGCCCGGGGAAAGGCCTCCATTGACGGCCCGCCGGGATGCGGCACCACCGGTTATGTCGCCTGCCGCCTCTGCCTGTTTGCTGCGGGGCCCCTGCTCATCACGCTTACTGCGGGGTGCGGCTTGAAGGAGTCAATGCTTGAATTTGCCTCCGCTCTGGGGACGGCGGGGCTTTCCATCGGCATTACCGGACCCTTGACCGACGGGGAGATGCTTCTCGTGGAGATGATCGGGATGCTGTTTGGCCGCCTTGAGGTTTTATCATTCCCACGGGCATCGGATCCTGCGGGAGCATTTTGCGCCAAAAGCTCCACAGAAGCTGAAAAGCGCACATATTGAAAGAGCCGCCTGTATTTCTACCGGCGGCTCAAAATTATACATCATTATTCTGAACGGAGTGTTTTTTCTTGTTTCTGTTCTGATTTTGATTTTCTCTGGTGAGTGGGGTCTTGCCGTCGGCTTTTTTCTCCCGCACATTTTTGGGATCCGGCTGACTGTCCTTTGGCATAGCTGTGCCTCCTTATCGCTTGCCGTTGGGCCCAAGGGCCTCTTTCCTGCTGTTGTGGTGCCGGTTGGGGTTTTGATTTTTGAGCGGTTCCTGACCGAGGGCTCTCTTTATTTCGTCTGAGCGAATTTTCTTTTCAGGCATGGAGGCCCCTCCTACATGATGTGGTTTTCCAATCTGGAATCGGCGACTTCATAACCCAGCCTTTCCAGCTGCTTCAGGATCCGGCCGCTCTGCGCACCGGTCGTGTCGAAGTCCACGGCAACCTTCCCGCTGCTGTTGTTGACGCTTACCGAAATAACACCGGGGATGGTGTCCAGCTCTCGTTTGATGCGGTCTTTGTCGTGTTTGCCGCGGATGGGGTTCACGGTGCAATAAAAACTTGCTTTTGACAATCGGATCACCTCGGCTTTAGTGTACCCAAACAGAGGGCTCTTATGAGTGGTCCGGGCAGATGCCGGCATCTTTTTGACTAAGCCATAAAACACAACTGCACAGGCGGGCGGGAAAAGGGAAAAGCCTTGGAACCCTCTGACTCCAAGGCTTTTTGATGTGGAACATCAAAACCGCAAAGCCGCCGAAAAGGATATGGTCACGGGTGAGAATTGCAGGGAGTCTCCCACCATCTCAGGTCAATGCCAACGTTGATGCAGCCTGCCATCTCCCCTTTGCCGCGCTTGGATGGACACAGACTGGCCGCCACCACGGCAAGAGATTTTCCGGGAGTAACCACAAATCCGCCCTGGTGATCAATGCGCAGGGTGTTCAGCGGGGCGACGATGTCCTGTGTCAGAAATTCCGCGGAACAGAGTGCGGATTCGTGTATGCGTCCGGTGTGGCAAACCTCGGCCGCAGACGGAGTGGTGCAGCCCAAATTTGTTTGGCAGACGGGCACATTGCGGCATTCCGCGCAGCTTAGATCTACATTTCCCGCCAGGTATGCGGCGACTGCTTCAGCCCCATAATTTGAAACAGACTCAATGGTCACATAGAAGATCATTTTGGAAGCCGGGGGGTTTTTCAGCAAAAGAATAACCGTTTCCGGACTGCAAACCGGACCAGAAGACGCGGCGAAATATTGACAGTTAGACGCCTTTGCCGCCTGGGGCGCAAAAGCTACCTGGTGCGGACTGTTGGTGCTGGTATCGCAGGGAGCAGGCAGGCTGCACGGGCAGCCGATCAAAATATTCTCCATGGACAATCCTCCTTACTTCGGTTCGCCGCACAAGGCGTACAGAAGGCACATTAGAATAGAAAACAGCGCAAAGAGCATCAATCCGGTGAAAAAGGCATCCACAGCAACCAAAATTACTGTGAGGATCAGGCGGGAGCTCAGCACGGTGGAAAGGGCTGCCAATGCGCAGACAATGGTGCCCATGCTTCCCGCCAGCAGACACTTTCCCTGCGCACACAAGCACCTCGACATCATTCCGCAAGGGTACGACGGGCCGCCAAAAAGCCCGGCGATCAGGATGCTCAAGCTCATCAGGCCCAATCCAAAGGAGATCCAAACTGCGGTAACCACATTGGGAATCATTTGCAAGAAAAACAGAATTCCGACAGCGGCCGCGAAAACGGTGCTAAGGACAAGACTGATGCAGCCGCACCCGCTCAAGCAGCTTTTTCTGCGATCCATGGGCAAGTCTCCTCAACCAAAGATTCTCCGACCTTTTGAACGGCCGGAGAACATGCAGGAGCAAGCCGAAATAATTGCACCTGCAATGTATGCGAAACCTGATGGAGTATCCATGTATCTTTCTCAACTCATTATACGCGCAAAGGGAAGACAGATGCGGCGCTCTGCGGATGAGGAGCGCATTCCACTCCATGTGATAAAAGGCATGTCCATTGTCTAACATGCATTCAAACACGCTGTTTTGCACTCTTTGCTCATGGTTTCCGCCCTGCTTTGCAGTTTGCCGCAATCGCTTTCTTCCGGCGGCATCCTTCATACTGTGGGAATGATAGCGTGACGATCCCACCAGCATTGGGAAATCACAGATTTCATCGTTCCGGGCATGAGGCGTGTTTGAGAAATCCCTTGCAACAAAATAATCCGAACTCATTCCCACATCGAAAATAAGTTCGGATTATTTTATTTTGGTGGATTGGCGGTTGTAGATGCGAGAGGGGTGTTAGGGCGATTTGGACAAACATTACACATTAAGATGATCTTGTTCGATGCTTTTTTAGAATGCAACCAGTGAAGGATGCCAAGCAAATGAGTAAAAAGCCGGCTATATATGCCGTCCATAAATGACCTGACCAAGAAGTAATTGTATATGATATGTTTAAAATCGGCAGATAAAAGAATTGAGTACAGATACCTAAAAGGCTGTTAAAATAATACCCTAACACGATTTCTTGATATAAATTAAATGCAAGTGCCAAAAATAGTGGTAGATTCAGAAGACAGACAGAAGCCTTTTTGGTTCCTTTGAGACCGCAACATATATAACTGATCCAAGTCCAGAATACAAGGAAAGCAGCCGAAATGAAGAGATAAGGAAGAACTGTTTCAGAAAAGGTCATCATA
The DNA here is from genome assembly GCF_050313575.1 of Candidatus Pseudoscillospira sp. SGI.172. Classification (NCBI taxonomy): domain Bacteria; kingdom Bacillati; phylum Bacillota; class Clostridia; genus Candidatus Pseudoscillospira; species Candidatus Pseudoscillospira sp. SGI.172. The sequence continues at coordinate 5,411 of NZ_JBNPLQ010000039.1, forward strand.
AGCCAATTCATGATAAAACCCATCCCAAGCGGAATAAATCCAAGTATAATCAAACATGATTTTATCATACAATGGCCCCCTCTTATGTAAAATTTTATTGTTCAGTATACCATACAAATAAAAAACCGACAATTTTCGTCAAGAAAATTGTCGGTTTTTGCCCAAATGCTGTAAATAGGCTGTTTTCTAAAACCGTTTCCCCACCAAATCACAACCTAGCGAAGTGGTTGTGGTTTAAAAAAGGAGGAGCAACAAAAGAAGTGCGCTCCGACTTTTAAAAAAAGTCGGAGCAAACGATATGACGTTTGCTCCGACGTGGCGCAGCAGGAGAGATTCGAACTCTCGAGCCGTTTTAGCGGCTACACGATTTCCAATCGTGCTCGTTATGACCACTTCGATACTGCTGCATATTCATTTTTCCTGCCGTTTCAATATCGCGGCAGCAGAAATTATTATAACAGATATTTAAAAATAGTCAAGACTAAAAAATGCGTTTTCCCTTTTTTCTTGACAATCTGAAAAACAAAAGTTATAATAAAAACAGTTATATTTAAAACTAATTAAAAAGGGGAGAGAGCACCAATGCGGGAACTTCTGCAATATGCCAGTCGCTTTCGGCGGCTTTATCAAAAGGAATTTCGTCCCCAGGGCGAGGCCACGGGACTGTCCCAGCTGGAGATGGATATTGTTCTTTTTCTGCGTAACAACCCCGAGCAGAACACGGCCCGGGATATCGTGGCGCTGAGGGGCTTTGCCAAATCCAACGTCTCTACCGCGGTGGAGGCGCTGGAGCATGGCGGATGGCTGGAGGTGCTGCCGGATCCTGAAAGCCGGCGGGTCAAGCGGTTGGTCCTGCGGAAAGAACACTGCCGCGAGATCGAAGATCTGGCCGCCTGCCAGGAGCGGTGCTTTGCCGCGGCCCTGGCCGATTTTACGCCGGAGGATCTGACCGTGCTGCGGGAGCTGATGAGCCGAATGGATGCCAATGTGCAGCGCGCGCTGGCCCAGTGAGAAAAAGGGGGAGATCGAACCATGCTGTATCAATTTATCATCTGCTTTCTTGCGGGGATCGGGGCCGGACTGGGGACCGGTTTTGCAGGGATGAGCGCCGCAGCGGTGATCAGTCCGATGCTGATCACGTTCCTTCATATGGAGCCGTATATGGCCGTCGGGATCGCGCTGGCCAGTGACGTGCTGGCCAGCGCCGTCTCTGCATATACATATGGAAAAAACAAGAATCTGGATATTCGAAACGGCCTTGTAATGATGGCTTCCGTGCTCTGCTTCACCCTGGTGGGGAGCTATGCCTCCAGCCTGCTTCCCGGGACGGCCATGGGCGGATTTTCCACCTTTATGACTCTGCTGCTGGGTATTAAATTTATTGTCAAGCCGGTGATGACCACGAAAGAGTCCATGAGTTGTGTGGACGCCAAAAAACGAGCTGTCCAGTCGGTTCTCTGCGGTGCTCTGGTGGGCTTTATCTGTGGGTTTGTGGGGGCTGGCGGCGGGATGATGATGCTTCTCATCCTGACCAGTGTGTTGGGCTATGAGCTGAAAACCGCGGTGGGTACCAGCGTATTTATCATGACCTTTACCGCCCTCACCGGCTCACTGAGCCACTTCGCCATCGGCGGGGCCCCGGACTGGACCAGCCTTGTGTTCTGTATCCTCAGCACACTTCTGTGGGCGCGGATCGCCGCACGGTTTGCCAACCGGGCCGACCCCGTGGTGCTGAACCGGGCCACCGGTGTGGTGCTGACGGTGCTGGGAGCGGCGATCCTGGCAGTGAATTACCTGACCTGAACGGATAAAAAGGATGGCACAGCTGCGCTGTGCCATCCTTTTTTGCTGGATATCAGATATGCTCGAACCGACCGGTGAAGAAGCGGAGCATCTTGGGCTCGTAGACCCACTTGAGGCCCTTGATCTCTTCCTTGTTTTTGTACAGATCGATCACGGAGTCTGCCACCAGGTCCATGTGAGCGTAAGTATACACACGGCGGGGAATGGTCAGGCGGACGGTCTCCAGCTTCGGATGATGGTCCTCGCCGGTGACCTTGTCACGGCCGGCGGAGACGATGCCGCGCTCCATGGAACGCACACCGGAGTCGATGTAAAGCTGAGCGGCCAGAGCCTGAGCGGGGAGCTGGTCCTGGGTCAGATGGGGGCAGAAGCGGCGGGCGTCGAGGAACACGGCGTGGCCGCCCACGGGCTCCACGATGGGCACTCCGGCTTCCAGCAGGCGGTCGCCCAAATAGCGGACCTGCTTGATGCGGTGCTCGATGTACTCTTCCTGCATGGACTCCCGCAGGCCGATGGCCATGGCCTCCATGTCACGGCCGGCCATGCCGCCGTAGGAGGGCATGCCTTCGTACACCACGACCCACTCGCGGGCGCTCATGTACAGGTCGTCGTCGTTCATGCACAGGAAGCCGCCGATGTTGGTCAGGCAGTCCTTCTTGCCGGACATGGTGCAGCCGTCGGCGTAGCTGAACATCTCGTGGACGATGTCCTTGATCGGGGTGTCCTTGAACTCAGGCTCGCGCTCCTGGATGAAGTAGGCGTTCTCCACGCAGCGGGTGGCGTCCATGAACATCTTGATGCCGTGCTTTTTGCAGAGGGCGGACACGTCGCGCAGGTTCTGCATGGACACGGGCTGACCGCCGGCCAGGTTGACGGTGACGGCCACACACAGATAGGCGATATTCTCGGCGCCCACCTCGTCGATCAGGGCCTGGACCTTCTTCAGATCCACATTGCCCTTGAAGGGGAGGTTGATGGTGGCGTCGTGGGCCTCGTCGATGATGATGTCCCGGAAAATACCGCCGTTGGCCTCCTGATGGAAGCGGGTGGTGGTGAAGTACATGTTGCCGGGCACATACTGGCCGGGTTTGATGGCGATGTGGCCGAGGATGTTCTCGGCGCCGCGGCCCTGATGGGTGGGGATGACGTGCTTGAAGCCGAAGAGCTCCTGCACGGTGGACTCCAGATGGAACCAGTTGCGGCTGCCGGCATAGGCTTCGTCGCCCTGCATCAGGCCGCCCCACTGCTTGTCGCTCATGGCGTTGGTGCCGGAGTCGGTGAGCAGGTCGATATAGACATCCTCAGAATTGATCAGGAAGGTGTTGTAGCCGGCCTTCTTGGCAATTTCCTCCCGCTCGGCGCGGGTGTTCATCTTAACGGTCTCAACGGACTTGATACGGAAGGGCTCAGCGGGATATCTCTTGTCTAACATGTTCGTTTCCTCCATTTCAATTTTCAAGATTCTTGGATGCGTAATGCGTGATGCGTCATGCAGTATCTGCATTATAACAAGGGCGGCCGCACTTTGCAAGGTGTTTTAAAAAGTTTTTTGACTTTTCCACTTTTTTGGATAGTCTACACAAATCAGGGGTATAAAAACTATGCATTTTAGAAGGAGGAAAAAAAGAGGTGATGTCGAAAAACGGCTTTTCTTGCTAAGCAAAAAAAACTGTGATAAAATAATAAAAATAGAACCAAAAGGGAATGGGTAGTGAAAACTATGGACACAAAAAAGAACAGATCGGCCGCTTCAAAAGAGGCTGAGCCGCTGATGAAGCAGACGCTCAGCGATCAAATTTATGAACGGCTGAAGGAAGATATTATCACCCACCGGATCAGCTTTGGAGAAAAACTGGTCAATCGGGAGCTTCAGCAGAAATTTGGCGTCAGCTCCACCCCCGTTCGTGACGCCATCAATCACCTGTATCTGGATGGGCTGCTGGACAATATCACCAACGGCGGAGCGCGGGTGATCTCGTTCGACCTGTCGTTTGCTTTGGAAGTCAATGAAGTGGTCATGATCCTGACTCAAGGCGCTATCCAGGCGGCAGCCCGGGAGGAGCGTCTGGGGGAGCTGGCTGCAATTTTAGCGCGGGTGGTGGAAAAGCAGAAAAATGTGCGCACGATTGAGGACTATATTCTGCTGGACCGCCAGTTCCATCAGGCCTTTTTTACCTGTGGCGGGAACCGGCATCTGGATCACACCTACCATCAGTACACCGTTCTGTTTGAGATGCTGGTCCGTCTGACTCAGACGGGCGGCGCGCAGCGCTCGGAGAGTATGGCGGAGCATCAGAAGATCTATGAATGCTGCCGCAACGGAGATCAGAAGGGCCTGGAGCAGGAGATGCGGCTGCATTATCAGAGCGCGGCCGATTGGTTTACCCAGCACGGGTCCGCATTTGGAGCCTGAGAGGAAGAAGCAGGAACCGCCGCTCTCGTTTATACGAGAGCGGCGGTTTTCTGTCCTTGACAGAATATGGGATCATTGCTATACTTGATGCGTGATGCATAGTAAAATGTGAGGACAGGAGGGGGATCCAGTGAATCCGACGACGAAACGATTCCTTTTGTGGAGTTTTTTTCTCAGCTATCCGTGTTTTGTCATTCTCATCTGGCTGGAGGGGGCGTCGCCCGGGTGGTGGCGGGGGCCGGTGCGGTACTTGCTCCTGGCCCTGGGGTGTGCGGGGCCCATCATCGGCGGGATGACTGCGGGAGAGGCGCGGGAAGGGCTGAAAAAAGAGCCCAAGCCCTCCCGGGACTGGCTGCTGGCAGCGCAGTTTCTGGGCCTTCATTATGTGCTTCTGATCTTTCTGCGAATGGCCGGTCCCGGGGAAAAGAGCGGACAGAAGCTGCTGGGGCTGCTTCCGATCATTTTCCTTCTGGGGGCGCAGGAACTGGGGTGGAGACGGGTGCTTCAGCCTGCATTGGAAAAGGACAGAAAGAGCTGGAAAGCCACCGCGGCCACCGGCCTTATCACGTCTCTCTGGTTCCTGCCGCTGCTGTTTCTGCCGTGGTTTCCGGTGCGGGCCGAGGCGTATCTCCCCTTTGCGGTGTGGCTGCTGGGTCTGAGCTTCCTGCAGGGCACACTGTATCGGCGCACGGGCAGTGTCTGCTGTGCTGCGCTGTTTACCTCCGCCTTCTTTCTGCTGTATGGACTGCTTCCCATGAAAGATGAAAACGCCTACTATGCCGCAGGCGCTCTGGATCTGGTGGTGGCGTTTCTCTACCAAAGCCGCCTGGTCAAAGAGAACGTGGGATCCGGCGTTTCGGCAGAGCATTGACAAGTCCCCCCGGCAGCGGGTGCTGCCGGGGGGACTTGTTCATCTTCTGAAAAGCGGAGCGGGCGGGACGACCCGCCTGCCCCGCTGATCTGCGTTAAAACGCGACCTTCATGAAGAGGGCTACGATACAGAGAATGGCGGCACAGGGGACATAGACAAAACGGCCGACATTATACCAGAGATCCCCATGGGGCTTTTTGGCGCCCTTGTTGATCTCGGCCATCAGATCTTCTTTTTTCATGACCCAGAACCAGGAGACCGCGCCAAGGGTGGCGCCGATGGGAATGATGTAAATGGAAACAAGATCCATCCAGGGCCCCCATTTGAAGATGGGCTCCATATTTACTCCGATGCCCAGGCAGATGACGCACAGCAGAGCCAGCACGATCTTGCGGTTGATTTTTGGGAACTTGTGCATCAGGGATTCGCCTACCACCTCAAACATGTTCTGCAGGGAGCTGACGCCGGCAAACACCATGGCGGTGTATAGAATAATGGCGAACAGGCGGCCCAAGGGGATGTCCTGCAAAATGCTGGGCAGGGTAATGAACAGCAGGGACGGGCCGGCTCCCACATCCAGATTGTAGGCAAAGCAGGCCGGAATGATGACCAGCGCGGCCACCAGCGCGGCGATGGTATCAAACAGGGCGGTCTGCTTGGCCACCCCCACCACGTCTTCGCCGTCATCCAGATAGGCTCCGTAGACAATCATGCCGCTGCCCGTGATGGAGAGGGAGAAGAACGCCTGTCCCATGGCCCAGATCCAGACCATTGGATCGGCCAACGCCTCCCAGCGGGGGGAGAACATAAATTTATAGCCTTCCGCGGAGCCGGGAAGCATGGCCACCCGGATGGCCAGGACGATAAAAATGATAAAGAACACGGGCATCATGATCTTGTTGCTTTTTTCAATGCTGTCTGCGCCCAGCAGGAGGGTCAGCAGCGTTCCGACAACAATAACCACATGGAAAGGTACTACAGAATACCCAACCATGGCAATGGATTCAAACCACTCGGCCGGATTTGCGGTCATCAGTGAGCCGGTCATGGAGTTGACAAATGCCTTCAGCACATAGGAAATAATGCATGCGTAACCGATGGCGATACACATGGAGCCTGCAAGGGGCAGCCAGCCCACCAGCCCGCCGACTTTGCCGGCCTTCTGGCCGCGGCCGGACCAGGCCAGCTGATAGGAGCCCAGAGTGCCCGTTCTGGCCCTCCGGCCAATGGCGTATTCGGCGGACAGGCCCACAAAGCTAAACAAAACAATAAAAATTAAATATGCCACCAGGAACGTACTGCCGCCGTTGCTTCCCATTTTAGCCGGGAAGCCCCAGACGTTGGCCATGCCCACAGCGGAACCCACCGCCGCCAGAATAAATCCCCAACGGGAACCAAAATGGGTGTCGGTTGCCTTTTTTGTTTCTTGCTGTGTACTCATGCTCAGTCTCCCTTCTCATTTCTGCTTCATGGTTGATCCGGCCGAAGAGGCCGGGGAACAGGGGGAGTGCATCCGCTTTTTTCACGGATTTCGGAAGGCGCAGGACTTTAACACAGAGAACAAAACACAACGCATCATGCATCACATGAAAATTGTACCTTATTTTTTCTGTTCAGTCAAGCAGAGAAAATAAAATCAGCGGAAACCACAAAAAGGAGATTTGCTTTTTGTAGGGGCGATGGAAGAAAACGAAAGTTTTTGACAAAATAGACGCTTTCCTGTATGATGAGCTGTAATTGGAAATTCCAAAGGGGGAGTTTTGTTGAAAGAGCGAGAGACGTTTGCCTCCCGGCTGGGCTTTGTCCTGATCTCGGCCGGATGCGCCATCGGACTGGGAAACGTATGGCGGTTTCCGTATATCGTAGGAAAATACGGCGGGGCGGCCTTTGTACTGATCTACCTGTTCTTCCTGGCGGTGATGGGGCTGCCCATCATGACCATGGAGTTTGCCGTGGGACGGGCCAGCCGGAAGAGTATCGCCGTGTCCTTCCATGTTTTGGAGCCCAGGGGGACAAGGTGGCACTGGTACAGCTGGTTCGGCATGGCGGGGAACTATATGCTCATGATGTTCTACACCACGGTGGCCGGCTGGATGCTCCTCTACTTTGTGAAGATGGGAAAAGGCGACTTCGTGGGGCTGGATGCCGCGGGGGTGGGAAACACCTTTAACGGAATGCTGGGCGATCCCGGCGTGATGCTGATCTTCATGATCCTGGTGGTGCTGATCTGCATGGGCGTGTGTGCCAAGGGTCTGCAAAACGGCGTGGAGAAGGTCACAAAGGGGATGATGCTCTGTCTGCTGGCGCTGCTGGTGGTGCTGGCGGTGCGGGCGGTCAGTCTCCCCGGGGCGGGGAAGGGTCTGGAGTTCTATCTCAAGCCGGACTTCGGCAAGCTGGCGGAGTACGGCTGGGGCGAGGTGATCTTCGCCGCCATGGGGCAGGCCTTCTTCACCCTCTCTCTGGGCATTGGGGCCATGGCCATTTTCGGAAGCTACATTGACCGGGAGCGCCGCCTGCTGGGCGAGGCGCTGAATGTGACCGTCCTGGACACCTTTGTGGCCTTTGTGGCGGGCCTCATCATTTTCCCGTCCGCCTTCGCGTTCGGAGTCACTCCCGATGCCGGGCCCTCCCTCATCTTTGTCACACTGCCGAATATTTTCAACGCCATGCCCGGCGGGCGGCTGTGGGGGGCGCTGTTCTTCCTGTTCATGACGTTTGCCGCCCTCTCCACGGTCATTGCCGTGTTTGAGAACATCATCTCCTTCCCCATGGACAAGTGGGGGTGGAGCCGCGGCAAGTCTGTGGCGGTGAATCTGCCGCTGATCTTTGTGCTCTCTCTGCCCTGCCTGCTGGGCTTCAACCTGTGGAGCGGGGTACAGCTGCTGGGCGGCAATATCCTGGACTTTGAGGACTTTATCCTCAGCAACAACCTCCTTCCTCTGGGCTCTCTGCTCTACCTGCTGTTCTGCGTGGCCAAGCGGGGCTGGGGCTGGGACAATTTTCTGGAGGAGGCCAATGCCGGCAAGGGCCTGCGCTTTCCCAAGGCGCTGCGCTTTTACATGAAGTGGATCGTGCCGGTGATGATCCTGTTCATCTTCTTCATGGGATACAAGGAGAAATTTTTCCCGGGATAAAGAAAAGGCGCCCGGATCCTCACAGAGGATCCGGGCGCCTTTTTGGTCTCAAAAATGTTGCCGCCAGTTTGGCTCAGTCCCGCCGTTTACCAAAAATCCGCAGCACATAGAGGAACAGATTGACAAAGTCCAGATAGAGTTGCAGGGCGGAGTAGATGCTCGCCTTGCGCAGGACAATCTCGTCACGGCTGTAATAGGTGTAGAGGGCTTTGATCTTCTGGGTGTCGTAGGCGGTGAAGCCCAGGAAAATAATAAGCCCGATGGTACAGGCCAACCGGTCCATGGCCGCCAGGCCCGGGATGAGGAGCATCAGCAGATTGGCGATGATCAGGAAAATGAGCCCTCCGACGAGCACCGTGCGCATCCGGGAGAGGTCGATGCCGGTGAAGTATCCGAATACCGCCATGCCGCCGAAGTAGAGAGCGGTGGCCGCAAAGACCAGAATCAGACTGGGCAGCTCAAAAATCAGAAAATAAGCGGAAAAGACCAGCCCGTTGAGAATGGCATAGAGGAAAAAGAACACGGTGGCCGTTCCGGACGAAATGCGGTGGAGGAACGCGGTCATGCCGATCACCACCGCCAGCTCCGCCGCCAGAAGAATCAGCTGGATGCCCGGAATGGAAAAGACATAGAAAATGGCCCCGGTGGCGTAACTGCCGAAGGACACCGCAAAAGTCACCAGCAGCCCCAGGAACATCAGAAGAAAGGTCTTGGCGGTATAGCGGCCCACGCTCTCTCCAGCCACGCCAAGCTCCTGCCGCCGCTCCTGCTCGTAAAAGTTTTCTCCCATAATCTCACCTCAGTTTTTTGGATTGCCGCACCAGTATAACAGGTTTCCACGCTTTGCGCAAGAAAAGCCATCCTTTTTCTTCCAGAATGATCCCGCTTCTATTCCGACCTGTCCCACGCTATATATATATATATATAAATGGAAGGGAGGCGGTGGCATTGAAGCCGGAGCAAATTCAGAGCGACGGGATGACCCGTCTTGCGGTATGTGTGGTCATCGCAGTCGCGGCGGTTTATGCCGCGGAGAAGCTGTGCGCCGGGAAAGGGTATCCCCTCTGGGAAAAGTACGGTCCCTGGCTGACGGAAAACAAGATCCAGGCCATCGCGGTCGCGGCCGCGGTGCTCTACGGAGCGTCCCTGGCCCTCTGGCCTGCGGAGAAAAAGCCTTCCGTCCCGCCGGAGGAGGATGGCTTTTCCCCCTGCTGAGTGAGTTCAGCGGTAAAGCGGGAGAAGGGCGGCCCCGATGATGCCGGCGTCGTTGCCCAGCTCCGCGGTGCAGATCCGGGTCCGACGGGCGGCGTCCCGGGTGAATTCCTCCCGGTCCGCCAGCGCGCGGACGGGGCCCAGCAGATAGTCTCCCTGTTTGGCCACGCCGCCGCCCACACAGAGGACCTCCGGCTGGAAGAGGTGAATGAGGTTGATGATTCCGCAGGCCAGGTCGGCGGTATACGCCTCCACCACGCCCCGGGCGGCGGCGTCCCCCGCCTGGGCGGCGTCAAAGGCTGTTTTGCCGTCTACTGCCTCCGGCGTGGGGGCAAAGCGCCACAGGCCGCTCTCAGGATGGGCCTGCATCGCCTCCCGGGTGGAGCGGATGAGGCCGGTGGCCGAGGCGTAGGTCTCCCAGCAGCCCCGGCGGCCGCAGGTGCATTCCCGACCGCCCCGGTGGGTGACCATGTGCCCGGCCTCCATTCCGGCGTAGTTGAAGCCGGTGAAGAGCCTGCCGTCCAGCACGGCCCCGGAACCCACGCCGGTGCCCAGCGTCACGGCCACCAGGGAGCGGAAGGGCTTTCCGGCTCCGGCGGCGAACTCCCCCAGGGCGGCGGCGTTGGCGTCATTTTCCAGCAGGGCGGGCAGGGAGAGGCGCTCCTCCACCAGTTGGGCCAGAGACACATGATCCAGCCCCAGATTGAAAGCATGCTCCACCACTCCCGCCGCCGGATCGATGGAGCCGGGAGAGGCCACGCCCACAGACCGGGCCGCCTCCGGGGCGATCCCGGCGGCGCGGCAGGCCTCCCTGGCGGCCTGCGCAATGGCGTCCGCCACCGCTTCGGCGCCCCGGGGCGTGGGGCGGCTGAACTTGCCCAGCAGACGGCCCGTCTCGTCCGTCAGTCCGGCGGCCACGTTGGTGCCGCCCAGGTCGATTCCGATATAGTACACATCCATCACCCTGTCTTCCCGATTGTCCCCCATTACGTGCGGGGCGATTGATCTCTTACTTTGATTATAATCCGGATCCGCGCCGGTGAACAGAGAAAAGCGGACTTTTTGACCATTCATTCTCCGGGCAGAAATTCTTCGCACACGGCTCCGCGCCAGTCCGGTCCGGCCAGAGCTGTGAAGAGGAATCCCTCCCAAAAGGAGCGTTCCCCGGGGAGGAGCAGGGGCACGGGGATCTCCCGGGCCGGGCGGCGCAGTCCCTCCCCGGTGCACTTGACTCGGGCCTCCTTCATGGTCCAAAGGGTATAGAAGTCGGTCCAGGTGCGGCCCCTGGCAGAGAACCAGTCAAATTCCCGGTCATCCAGAACATATCGGGGAAGGCTCACCCGCCGGGGCCGGAGCCGCTCTACGTCGGCCCCCACGGTTCGCTCCGACACCGCGCACATCCCCAGTTCCCCGGCGTGACTCAGGCTGAACCGGCAGTCGGGCCGGGTGGGAAACCAGGGTTTGCCACCGGGCAGGGCGGCGATCTCCGGCAGAGGGACGAGCCCCCATACCTCTTCGGCCAGCCCCGCCAGCAATGCCCGCACATCACCCGGCGCTACTTGCCAATTCATTAAAACAGCCCTCCATTTCCGCTTAAGAAATATTTTAGCATTTTTTATCTTCCCAGTGCAAGGTTTTGGGTGTAAAATATAAACTGAACATTGCGTGTTCCGCTGTGGCGTCCCGGGTGGGGCCCCGCCGCCCGGAACGCCACAGCGGAACAGACGCCCCCTGCGGAAAAAAGGAGGAATTTCCCGTGGAGCAAAAGCTGTATATCTGCCCCAAGTGCGGATGCACCACCTATGAGCACGACCAGTTTCAGGCCACCGGCGGCAATTTTGCCAAGGTGTTCGACATTCAAAATAAAAAATTTACCACCATCATCTGCACCCGCTGCGGCTATACGGAGCTCTATAAGCAGCAGACCGATGACGCATGGAATATTCTGGACTTTCTGATCGGAAACTGACAGAGGAACAGAAGGGCGGCACGATGGAGTACATTGCGGCGAAGCCGCGTCCGTCTGTTCACTCCACCGAGGAAAACAAGGCCGTGACGATGGATCAGTCCATTTTTACGGCTGACAGCGGCGAATATGCAAAAACCTATCTGGTGGAAAACCCGGCTCCCGCATTTTCCGGCAAAGTTTTCCCGGAAGGGATGTTGGAAGGCTGTGCGGTGTTCCAGGTGTAAATCTCTGATACAGCGCCTAAAATTGCGCGCGGAAACAGCGGCGACGGGACCGGAGGCATCTGGTTCGGTCTGACATAACTGTTTTTTGCGGGCGGGTTCGAAACCGGCCCCGCCGGAAGAGCAGAAAAAAGAATTTGCGATTCGCAGCCAGCGGCACAGGCCGCTGGCTGCTTTTTCTGTGCGGGGTCCGTGCCCTCCGCGATCGGTCGGGGAGCCCCAGACATTCTTGCGGCGGGAAATTTTTGCTCTTTTGTGTTATACTGGCAGAGGATTTAAATACTTCTTAAAACTTTTCCCCCGTTCCATTTAAAGATCGGTATCTATACTGTGGAATATGAGGTGATTGCATGTATACCATTCTCATCTGTGACGACGACCGGGACATTGTCTCCGCCCTGGAGATCTATCTCACCAGCGAGGGCTACCGCACCCTGGCCGCCTATGATGGTGCGCAGGCTCTGAAGGCGGTGGAGGAAAACGACATCCATCTCATTCTAATGGATGTGATGATGCCCAATCTGGACGGTATCCGGGCCACTGCGAAGCTGCGGGAGCACTGCAACGTGCCCATTATCCTTCTCACGGCCAAGAGCGAGGATGCCGACAAGGTGCTGGGGCTGAACATCGGGGCCGACGACTATGTCACCAAGCCCTTCAATCCCATGGAGGTCATGGCCAGGGTGAAGAGCCAGCTGCGGCGCTACACCACGCTGGGCGGCCGGAGCGGCGTGGGGGAGGGGGACTCCGCGCTCCTCCGAAACGGCGGGGTCGTGCTGGACGACGGGGCCAAGACGGTGACTGTGGACGGAGAGAGCGTGAGCCTGACGCCGCTGGAGTTCAGCATTCTGCGCCTGCTGCTCCAGCACCCCGGCCAGGTCTTTTCCACCGCCCAGATCTACGAACAGGTATGGAACGACCCGGCCTACGGCTCGGAGAACACCGTGGCTGTCCACATCCGGCACCTCCGGGAAAAAATTGAGATCGACCCCGCCAACCCGCGCTACATCAAGGTGGTCTGGGGTCTGGGATATAAAATGGAGAAGATATGATGAAACATGATATTCGCTCCAACGCCCTGGTCAAAGCCGTCTCGGTTTTGATCGTCGTTTCCCTGGGCGTAGCCGCCTTCTTCGGCTGGGTCTACTGCGGGATCCACTGGGACACTCTCTTCGACATCGGAGACTACACCTATTCCGCCGCATACACCCAGGCCATGAACGGCAAGTATTCCCGGCTCATGGAGCTGCTGCACTACGAAAAAGCCCTCTCCCTGGGCGGCACCCTGAGCTACACCGACCAGAAGGCATACGAAGCCCGCCGGGAGGCCCTGGAGCCTTCGGTCACAAACTTCCGCTACATCGTCCGGGACAACGCCACCGGCAAGATCCTGTACAGCACCATGGGGGAGGACAGCCTGGCCAACGTGAGCGACGTGCAGACCTCCCTGTGGAACTGGTCCCCTTCTTACTCAGGCACAGACTACGATGCGGACACGGGGCTCTACACCTATTATGACGACATCGGCCGGGCGTATACGGCGTCCGAGCCCCCCGGCAGCGGTCCGGCGGAGGAGAAAACGGAGCTCGCCGTGGAGTACGGTGTTGACCGGAACCTGCCGGTGCAGGACGAATTCACCGCCGCCCGTGACTCCTTCACCAAGGGGGACATGGATTACCTCTATCTCACCTGCATCCTCACCGTGGCCTTCCTCATTTTCTCGGTGTTCCTGATGTGCTGCGCCGGGCGGCGCAGGCACGCCGACGGCTTTGTCCTCAACTGGCAGGACAAGATCCCCTACGACCTCTACCTGTGCCTGTCCGCCGCCGCCCTCTGCGGCTGCGGGGCCATCGCCGTCCAGAGCCTGGAGAGCGCCATTTTCTATTACGGCGGAGAGCCCTACGCCGGAGCCCTCTACGGCACGGCCGGGGTCGCCCTCGCCGCCGGGTTCGGCCTCTACGCCGCCCTCCTCATGACCACCTCCACCCGGTGCAAGACCCGCACCCTCTTCCGCAACACCCTGATCTGGCGGCTGTGCGCCTGGATCGGCCGGGGCTGCGGACATCTGGGGGGCTGGTGGAAAACCACCTTCGGAAGCTGGGACGTCACCAAACGGGCCGTTCTCTGGTTCCTTCTCTATCTGGCAGGCACCGTCCTCACCGGGCTGACGGTTTTTCTGATCCCCTTCTACCAGGGCGCGGCTCTCTATCTGCTGTGCCGGTGGGTGAAGGAGTGGAAGGTGATCCGGACCGGGACCCGGGCCATTGTGGGGGGGCGGCCGGACACGGTGATCGATACCGCCGGGATGCAGCGCTTCCCCGACCTGGCCGAGCATGCCGAACAGCTCAATGATCTGGGCAGCGCCATCAACTCCGCTGTGGAGGAGCGGATGAAATCGGAGCGGATGAAGGCCGAGCTCATCACCAACGTCTCCCACGACCTGAAAACGCCCCTCACCTCCATCATCAACTATGTGGATCTGCTCAAAAAAGAGGACATTCCGAATGAGAAGGCGCAGGAGTACATCGGGGTGCTGGATCGAAAGAGCCAGCGGCTGAAAAAGCTGACCGAGGACCTGGTGGAGGCCTCCAAGGCGTCCACCGGCGCGCTGAATGTGGAGCGGGAGCGGCTGGGGGTGACCCAGCTGGTGAGTCAGGCGCTGGGGGAGTACAGTGAGAAGCTGTCCGCCGCCGGGCTGACGCCGGTGGTCACCCTGCCGGAAGAGGAGGTCTTCGTCTATGCCGACGGCCGTCACTTCTGGCGGATCCTGGACAATCTGATGGGCAACTGCGTCAAATACGCCATGCCGGGCACCCGGGTCTATCTGGATGTGACCGCCTGGGACGGACGCGTGACGCTGCTGCTGAAAAACATCTCCGCCACCCAGCTCAATGTCGCCCCCGAGCAGCTCATGGAGCGCTTTGTCCGGGGGGATGAGAGCCGCACCACGGAGGGCAGCGGCCTGGGGCTGTCCATCGCCCGGAGCCTTACCGAACTTCAGGACGGCACATTCCGGGTGGAGGTGGACGGTGACCTGTTCAAGGCCGTGGTGA
>NZ_JBNPLQ010000040.1:0-17571 GCF_050313575.1 Candidatus Pseudoscillospira sp. SGI.172
AAAGGAGCAAGGCGGCCAGGAGCGATACAGCAACCTGGTGCTGCTCCACAGGCGGTATCTGCCCTTGCTGATCGGCCAGGACGCTGCCGCTCTCAAGAGTATCTGCAAGCAACTGACTGTAACCAGAAAACAACTGACCAAAATCAATAACCTGCGCGCAGCCGCAAAACTGGCGGCAATCTGAATAACTTTCTATTGGTGATTGATTAAATGCCTGATAACACAATCGATGGAACGCCGGATGCGGTGAAAGTCGCATGTCCGGTGTGGAGTGGGGGAAAATCCGGCGATTACTTCAAAGGATTACCTATCACTATAGTCCGAAATCGCTCTGGATACGGCCCTGATCCTGTACCTGCTCCATGAGGCGCCCCCGGAGGAGCAAAACCTGGAAATGGTCATGTATATGATCGAGAACGGCGGAGCAAGGGAGGACGATGATGATTTTCAATCCCCTCTGGATATGCTTTTTGAGGCCCTGGATGAAGAGGAGCCGGATCATGTGGCTGTGCGGGAATACAAGATATTCAAGCAGGCCGCCGGCAAAACGGCCAAGTCCATCCTGGTTTCCGCCGCCGTCCGCCTCTCCGCCTTCATCCTGCCGCAGATCACCCGCATCACTTCACGGGACGATATGGAGCTGGGCCTTATGGGGGAGCGCAAGCAGGCGGTGTTTGCCATCATCCCGGACAACGACGGTACCTTTAACTATCTGGTGGGTATGCTCTACACCTGCGCATTTCAGGCCCTCTACTACCAGGCTGACAAGGTACACCGGGGCGCCTTGCCCGTCCCTGTCCGCCTGATGATGGATGAGTTCTGCAACGTGTCCCTGCCGGATGATTTTGGGAAACTCCAGGCCACCATGCGCTCCCGCAACATCATGTCCACCATCGTACTCCAGAACATTTCCGCACTCAAGGCCCTGTTCAAGGATGAATGGGAGGGCCTGCTGGGCAATGCGGACACGACCCTCTATTTGGGCGGAAATGAACAGTCCACCCACAAGTACATCTCCGAGCTGCTGGGCAAGGAGACCCTGGACACCCGCAACCGCAGCGTGTCACGGGGCTCTCACGGCTCCAGCTCTGTCAGCTATCAGCAGACCGGCCGGGAGCTGATGACCCCTGACGAGGTACGGACCATGGACAACGATTACGCGATCCTCTTCATCCGAGGGGAAAAGCCTGTGATGGACAAAAAGTACGACATTCTCAAGCACCCTTACATCAAACTGACGGAGGACGGCGGGGCTTCCCCCTATGTCCACCATCCCGGCCTGACCTATGCCCAGCCTGACCTGTCCATATCATTTGAGAGCCTGGACGATATTGAAATTTTGGAATGAGAGGTTGATCTTTATGTTGAACAAGAAGAATACCAAGCCGGAGACCCTTTGCCGACAGCGGAAAGTACGCCGGTCCTATTTCTCTGCTGTATTGGCCCTGACCCTATGTGCGGCGCTGGCCTGTCCGGCGCTGGCCGCCGACACAGACCCCCTTTCCATCGTCAACAACCTCAGCGACTTCATTTTCTCCTGCATCAAGGCCATTGGCGTGATCGTTCTGGGCTGGGGCATCGTCCAGCTGGGTATGTCCATCCAGTCCCACGACGCATCCCAGCGCACCCAGGGCATCCTCTGTGTATTTGGCGGGCTGCTGATCGCCTTCTCCAAGGAGATCCTGACCGCCATCGGCGTGGTGTAAAGTGCGGCGCGGTACAAAAAGCTGCCTCAATTTGAGGGAACTGGTTAAATGAAAAAGTAAAATCCGGCAGGAGTAAATGCAGGTCATGCAAAAGAAAGCGCCAGTATCAACGGCTTCACGGTTGAAATGCGGTTAGGAATACCCTACAATAAAGGTGCTTCCCCATAATGAAAAATGCAAAAAGGGCATGCTGCCGCAGACGAATGGGAGGAACTGTGCAAGAGTAACTTCCACTCGCCAAGCAAAGCCAGTTTTAAACATCCGCTGGAAGTTACCTTTGCATTTTACATTTTGAGATTGACCAGAGGTGATAATTGATGTATAATTCAGTAAGAATAATTACCGAAGGAGGGGCGGCTATGATGATCCGATCCGCCACCACGCTGCGGAATGACTATGACAAGATGGTGAAGCTCTCTCAGGAGCGGCAGGAGCCCATTTTCCTGACACGCAACGGTGAGGGCGAGATGGTGTTTCTCCCCATCGAATTGTGGGAAAAGCGGGAAGCGGAGCTGGACCTGCTGGCGGAATCCCTGCGGAGAGAGCAGAACCTGGCGGCCGGGGCCAAGACGTACTCCATGCAGGAGATGGAGGCCCTTACGGAGGATGTGCTAGGTGAAGGTTGAATGGCTGTATGAGGCCCGGAACGAATACCGGGACATCCTCCAGTTCTATCGGACCCAGGTGGGCGCGAAGTATGCCAGGGCCTTTGCGGACAAGGTGCTGCACGCGGCCGGGCAGCTGTCCCGCTTTCCTGAGTCCGGCGTCCTGCGGAGCGAGACGCTGATGGGCAGGTATGGGTTCCGCGCCCTGTTTCTCGACCACTATGTACTCATTTACAAGGTACAGGGAAACACGGTGTATATCTACCACTTCAAGGACGCACGGAAAAACTACATCTATCAGATCTTCGGCTTGGAAGAATAACTGAAAACAGCTGTGACAAGAGCACATCCCGTCAGAATGGCGGGATGTGCTCTTGCTTTTTCAAGGGGTGATACGATTGAGTGATAACTGGGTGGTGCAGGCCCTGCAATCCGCCTTCAATATCTGGAACGACAAGCTGACAGAGATATGGTCTCTGGTCACGACCACGCCCCAGGAGTTCCGGGGCGGCGATATATGGAACGCCGTCGTGGGCATCAATGAGGGCCTGAAAGCCATTGGATACGGACTTCTGGTCCTCTTTTTCGCTATGGGCATCTTCCAGTCCGCGGCCAGTTTTCGGGAGATACAGAGGCCGGAATATGCCCTGCGCCATTTTATCCGTTTCATTGCGGCCAAGGTGGCCGTCAGCTCCGCCATGGAGATCATGACCGTCCTGTTCTCCATCTGCGGCGGGGTGGTCCAGTCGGTGATGAGCGGCGTGGGTGGTATGGCATCCGCCGGTGTGACGGTCCCCCCGGAGATGGTGGACGCCATTGAGAGCGTGGGGTTTCTGCACAGCATCCCCCTGTGGATCGTGGCCATGCTGGGCAACTTGTTTATTACGATCATGTCCTTCATTTTGATTATGACCGTCTATGGCCGCTTTTTCCGTATCTATATTTTTACCGCATTGGCCCCCATCCCTCTGGCGGCCTTTGCCGGAGAGGGGACCAGCTTTGCGGGCAAGCAGTTCATCAAGTCCTACATCGGCGTGTGCATGGAGGGCGCGGTGATCGTCCTGGCCTGCCTCATTTTCTCCGCGTTTATGTCCAGCGGTTCCCCGGTGCCGGATACCTCTTTGAGCCCTGTGGTCATGGCCTGGCAGTACATCGGGGAGACGATCTTCAATATGCTGGTCCTGGTCGGTCTGGTCAAGGGGGCCGAGCGCATCGTGAAGGAGCTGTTTGGCCTGTAAAAAACGTCCCTCAAATTGAGGGACGTTTTGAGAGGCCATGCTTCCGGCAGTTATTCATCAAATTTGAGAACGGCGTTGCCATCCTCCATGTCGAAATGGAACTGGCCGTTTTGATAGCCCATCTCCCTGGCCGCGTGGGCCTGGGCGGAGATCTGTTCCATCAGGCGGCGCTCCTCCAGGTGCTCCGCCAGCTTGGGCCCCACCCAGCGGAGAACGGTGATGACTGCCAGTGCGGCGAAGATCCCCCGGTACAGCAGCGGGTGGTCAACGGTCCAGCCGGGAAAGACCATGTTAGTACAGAGCGCGTAGATCAGCAGGGGCATGAGTTTCAGCTTTGCCAGGATGTAGAGCGCAAGGCGGAGCAGGAACAGAGCCAGAAAGACGAGGAACAGCTGCTGGATGATCGTTATGTTCATAAACATTACAGAAACCTCCTTTATTTGTTGTGAAATATGGTGTTTTCCTACCATTATTATCTCATATTTCTGAAAATGTGTCAAAAAATCGCTTTTTTGAGGTGAAAATCTATGGAGATCAAAATTCCGAAGGAAGTGCATCAGCACAGGGAAACTATCTTTTTCGGCTTGTCCACCCGGCAGTTTCTTTGCTCCGTCCTGGCCGTGGGCGCGGCTGTTGGTGTTTATTTTGCACTGAAGGGCATCGTGGGCCAGGAGACCGCCAGCTGGCTGTGCATCCTGGCCGCTGCCCCCATCGCTGTGACCGGCTTTTTTCGCTACAACGGCCTGACCTTTGAGCGGTTTGCCTGGGCCTTTTTGAAGTCTCAGGTCCTGTGTGCCGGGCCCCGCGTGTACCGGGCGGAAAACCTTTACCTCCAGGCCATGCCAAGCAAGAAGGAGGTGTGGGGCAAGTGAGAAAGACTTTGCGTACCGCCAGCCGCGGAGAGCGGGTTCCCTTCAAGATCCCCCGCAGCGTCCAGCAGTCCATCCCCATCCAGCGGGTCTATCAGGACGGGATATGGCAGGTCAATGGCAAGTTCAGCCAGACCTGGCGCTTTGCCGATATCAACTACTCCCTGGCCTCCTATGAGGACCAGCGGGATATGTTCACATCCTACTGCGGCGTGCTCAACAGCCTGCCCACCGACGCCGTGACCAAGATCACCATTCACAACCGCCGGCTCAACAGCTCCGATTTCCAGCACAGCGTCCTCATGGCCGAGCAGGGGAACGATATGGACCGATACCGCCGGGAATACAACCAGGTGCTCACGGAAAAGGCGGCGGCCAGCAACAACCTCATTCAGGACAAGTACATTACGGTCTCCACCGCACGAAAGAATGTGGAGGAGGCCCGCGCGTTCTTCCATCGGGTGGACGCCGATCTGAGCAAGAACCTGGGCCGTCTGGACAGTGGGGCGAGGATGCTGGATACCTACGAGCGCCTGCGCATCCTCCACGACTTCTTCCGGCCCGGCGAGGAACAGTTCTACAAATTTGACCTGAACAGTTCCATGCGCCTGGGGCACAGCTTCAAGGACTATATCGTGCCCGACGGGATGAAGTTCCTCTCCGACCATTTTGAACTGGGCGGCAAGGTGGGCCGGGTACTGTTCATGCGGGAGTATTCCAGCTACATCAAGGACGATATGATTACCAGTCTGGCCGACTTCCCCCGCACGCTGGTACTGTCCATCGACCTTCTGCCCGTTCCCACTGATGAGGCGGTGCGGGACGTGCAGGCCCAGATCATGGGCATTGAGAGCGATATTACCCGGTGGCAGCAGCGGCAGAACGCCCGGAACAATTTTACCGCCGTGGTCCCCTATGAGTTGGAGCAGCAGCGGGCGGAGACCAAGGAGTTTCTGGACGACCTGAGCACGCGGGACCAGCGCATGGTCTATACCAATGTGACCCTGCTTCACATGGCCGACACCCTGGAACAGCTCGATTCCGACACGGAGACGCTGCTTTCCAAATCCCTGT
This sequence comes from Candidatus Pseudoscillospira sp. SGI.172, assembly GCF_050313575.1. NCBI lineage: Bacteria > Bacillati > Bacillota > Clostridia > Candidatus Pseudoscillospira > Candidatus Pseudoscillospira sp. SGI.172. The sequence continues at coordinate 5,493 of NZ_JBNPLQ010000040.1, forward strand.
GCGACTTCTCCATCCTCCGCTACCAGCAGGAGGACGGTCTGAACACGGCCCTGCCCTATGGCCTGCGCTCCATCGACGTGACCCGAACCCTGACCACGGAGGCCGCCGCCGCGCTCATGCCCTTCCGGGTACAGGAGATCCAGGACACGGGCGGTATCTACTGCGGCGTCAACGCCGTCAGCAAAAATCTCCTGATCTGCAACCGGAAGAACCTCCTGAACCCCCATGGCTTCATCCTGGGCGTGTCCGGCTCCGGCAAGTCCTTCACTATGAAGGAGTTCATCACCTTTATTGCTCTGTCCACCGATGACGATATCATCATCATAGACGCCGAGCGAGAGTACGGCGATCTGATCCGCGCCCTGGGCGGGACGGTTTTGGAGATATCCCCGAACAGCCCCCACCACATCAATCCCTTGGAGATCGCCAGAGGCTACGGTATGGGGGAGAATCCGGTGGCCATGAAGTCCGAGCTGCTTATGAGCATCTGTGAGCAGCAGATGGGCGAAGGCCAGCTGGGCGCCTTCCACAAGTCCATCATCGACCGCTGTACCGCCGGCGTGTACCACGACCTCATCAAGAGCGGTGGTAAGGCCCGCCAGCCGACCCTCTCCGATTGGAGGAACGAGATCAAGCTCCAGCCGGAACGGGAGGCCCAGGAGCTGGCTCTGGCGTCGGAGCTGTTCGTGGAAGGCTCCCTCAATATGTTTGCCCACGAGACCAACGTGGACATAGACAACCGGATCATCGCGTTCGACCTCTATGAGATGGGAGATCAGCTGAAGCCTACCGCCCTCAACGTCACCATGGAGACCATCCAGAACCGGGTGGCAGTCAACCGCCTGGCCGGAAAGTACACCTGGGTATTCGTGGATGAGGTGTATTTGTTCTTCAAATACTACTATTCCGCCCAATTCCTCTATAAGGCGTGGAAACGCTTCCGCAAGTACGGCGCGGCCCTAACCGCCGCCACGCAGAATGTGGAGGAGTGCCTGCGCTCCGAGACTGCCCGCCTCATGTTCGCCAACAGCGAGTTTTTGGTGTTGTTGAACCAGGCGGCCACCGACCGGGCGGAGCTTGCCAAGCTGCTGAACATCTCGGAAACCCAAATGGGCTATGTCACCAACGCGGAGGCCGGTCACGGACTACTGCGGATCGGAGGGTCCATCGTGCCCTTTGTCAATGAATTTCCCAGGACCGGGGAGCTGTACCGGCTCTGGAACACCACGCCCACGGATAAATAAGCAGGATGGAAAAATCCCCTCAAATTGAGGGGATTTTTCGCACATATTAGGAAACTTACCTCAAATTGAGGGCAGTTTTTTGAGGAGGAAACCATGCCGGATATCAAGGAAAAGCCAAATATCGGACAGCCGAAGGAGAAGCGGCAGAGGCCAGGCCCGCCCGGACAGGCGGGACGGCTGATGAGAGAAAAGTTTGCCCAGGGGATGGACCAGCGCAAGGAGCTGGAGGCCGAGGACAGCGCCTATGCCGTTGACCAGGTGGAGCAGGCGGGCCAGCGCGGTGCGGATGAATTTGTCCGCTCCTTCCAGCAGGACCGACGGAGGCGCCGCAATGACAAGCCAAATGTCAGGAAGGATGAGAAGGACACCTTCAGCGGAAGCCCCGGGAACAGCGGGGCAGAGGAAAAAGCGCCCCCCAGCGGACGGCCTGCAAATACGCCCAAAGAGCGGCGGAGCCCGGATGGCCGTATGGGAAACACAGAGGGCTCCGGCGTGCGTGGTCAGGCCGGGCGGGAAGCTGTGCCTGTCCGGGAGCGGCCTCAACTGGCGATCAAGGAGCGTGAAAAAGAAGCTCTGACCCGCGAAATACCCCAAGGCCAAGGGCCTGCCCCTGTGTCTGGTTCCCCGCGTAAGCCATCCGCTGGAGAGTGGGGGAGGACCCGGCCTGAGAAGAAGAGCGCAGGAAAACCAGATGCCCAGTTGGCCCGGAAGCTCAAAACAGGCTCGGCCAGCGTAAAAAAACGTGTGGCGGCTCCGCTGGGCGGCAAAGAGCCGCTGGCACCCAAGGTCCGAAGCGCCGCAGTCAAGCCGGCTGCCAAGCAGCCGGTCCAGGCCGCGAAGCAGCAGGCCCAGCGCCGGATGGTCCAGCAGACGGCCACGCAGGTGAAACGGGCCGCAAAGGGTGCGGCTGACTTTGCGCGGCGGCTCACTGTGGCCGTGGTCCGGGCCGCCGCGGCTGTCGTTGGGAGCCTGGTCGGACTTGTGGGCGGCGGCGTCTTGCTCATCGTCCTGCTTGTGGTGGCGCTGATCGCCGCCATCCTCAACTCGCCCTTCGGCATCTTTTTCGCGGAGGAGCCCAGTGACCCGGAGACGGTATCGGTCTCCCAAGCCGTTGCTGCGGTCAACATCGACTACAACGCCCAGCTGGAACAGTTACAATCGGGCAGTTATGATGATATTGTCATACACGGCCAGGGGCCGGATTGGGGTGAGGTGCTGGCCGTGTTCGCAGTACATACCGCCGGGAAGGATGATGGTGTGGACGTTGTGACCCTGGACCAGGATCGGGTGGAGCGATTGAAGGCAGTGTTTTGGGATATGACGGCCCTTTCTTCCGAGGTGGAGACCATAGAGCATCCGGGAGAGGACGGCGGCGAGGGGTGGACAGAGTACATCCTGCATATCACCATTACGCCCAAGACCGCCGATGATATGCGGACCATCTATGCCTTCACGCAGGAGCAGAACAGCGCCCTGGATGAGCTGCTGTCTGACCGGGCGGCGCTGGCGGCGTTGGCCGGGAGCCTGAATATCACCGATGCGGAAGCACAGGAACTCCTTCAGGCATTGCCCGCAGACCTGGAACAGGCCCGGAAGGACGCGGTGGAGACGGCTCTTTCCCTGGTTGGGAAGGTCGGTTATTTTTGGGGCGGAAAGTCCCTGGTGATCGGCTGGGATTCCCGCTGGGGCCAGCTTACCAAGGTGTGGGCGGCCGGAAACTCCACCTCCGGCACCTACCGGCCCTACGGGCTGGATTGCTCCGGCTTTATGGACTGGATCTTCTATAACATCACCGGCGGCGAGTATGTCCTGGGCCGGGGCGGCGGGGCTACCGCCCAGCACGCTTACTGTACGCCTATTTCCCAGGCGGAGGCCCAGCCCGGAGACCTGGCCTTCTACCCGGACGATTCCCATGTAGGGATCGTGGTGGGCCGGAGGGAGGACGGGAAGCTGCTGGTCTGCCATTGCTCCAGCGGCCAGAACAACGTGGTGGTGACATAGTTTACCGCCAGCGGCTTTACCGCCCTTGGCAGGCCCGACTTGTTTTAGTTTTAAAGCTAAGAAAAACGACTCAAATTTAGCGAAATTTCTATGTTTTTGACATTTTACAAATAAAATGTTAGTATTTTGTTTATGGGAGGTGAACAAAATGCTGACATGGGAAACACTTAATATTTTGAGCTATGGTGCCGGGACGCCCAGTACCACCCTGGCCTTGATGGCCTGCGAAAATGCCCGGCATGGACCGCCTTATCCCTATCCCATGGTCCCCATCTATGATGCGGTGATTTTCTGTGATCTGCACGGGGAGCCCAGTTGGGTATATCAGCAGGCATCGTTTACTGCGGCTGCCTGTGCTAAAGTTGGGATTCCGTTCTATACGCTGGATGCTAATTTATACAAAGATTTTCTGGAGAATTTTGGCCGCACTCATATTGCCAGCATCCCGTTTTGGACGCTTGGGGAGGATGGTAAGAAGGGACGTATGCCCCGTCAGTGTACTTACGATTATAAAATCAAAGTCATAGAGCGGTTTGTGCGGCGAGACCTTTTGGGTTACAAGCCCCGTCAGCGTACCCTGCCACTGGACCTCCATGCCCACCGGATGCACATGGGCATCATGTGGGAGGAGCGCCGCCGGGCCAAGCCCAGCAGATTGACTCTTTTTGAAAACTGCTACCCGCTGGTGGAAATGGGCTGGACCCGCCCCATGTGCTATGCCTACAACCGGGAGGCGTGGGGGCTGGAGACCAGGGCGAGCTGCTGCCTATTCTGCCCCTTCCATACTAACTACTTTTACCAGTATATCCGAGAATGGGAGCCGGCCTGTTATGCCTGCGCCCGTCGAATCGACGAACTGGTAGAGACCCATGAGGCCCGGCCTCCTTTAAAAAGCAAACTGTTTCTTTCACATTCCCGAAAGCGGCTCCGGAATCTAAAGCTGGAGGATTGTAATGACGCACCGCAATTTCATTACCGGTCTACTCTTGTCTGGAGCAGTTTTTGAGGGGCAATATCTTCCCTCAAATTGAGGAAAGATATTGCCCCTGACACATGAAGAGACGCAAAGACAATTTTTTGTGTTTTTTATTATATAGACTACAGTATTTATGAAGAATTTAGATTAAGATAAAGTGTTATGCGAAACATACCACCTTCCCGCTTTATATCGAGCGTACCCCCGTATTTATCTACAACCGACTGGACATTTTGTATCCCATATCCATGGTAAGAGTGGCCGATGTGCAGACGATGTTTCCTACCCTCGATATACTGGTTAGACATCTCATAGAGAAGGAGACTATTATGAACTGAGAGCTCTAATGAAATCTTCCGCTGCTGAACCGGAAGGGCTAAACATGCCTCTAAAGCATTTTCAAAAGTATTTCCGATAATAATGCTGAGGTCGAGTATATTGATATTTAGAGTTTTGGGCACCCAGACGGACAAATCTAATGGTACAGCCAAATCCTTGGCTTGCTGGGCGTAGTGTTGCAGAATTGCGCCTACTTCCGGGTTCCCGACATCAACAACACTTCCAATTTTGTTGAGAGAGTCCTGTGCAGCAAGGAGCACCTTTTCCACAGATAATTTATTCCCACTTTCTGACACCGCTTTCATGGCAGTTAGGTATTTACTCATATCATGCCACATGGCGCGGGTTTGCTCTTGCTCTTTCCAAAGGCTGTCATAATAACTTAACTGTAATTCAAGCTGCTGCTGTCGGAGATCAGCATTGTGCCGCTTTTCCTGCCGTGCTTTAACAACCTCTGCATAGACGACAATTACAATATTGAGATAAAGGATGCCTATTAAGATGATCGTCGATTCCACAGAGAGCCTTCGCCCACCATTTTGAGTAAGGTGCAGGATTTCATCGCAGAAATAGACGCTGAATATCTGACAGGCAAGAAGGGGCAGCAAACTTTTCAGCTTCAGTAAAGAGTGCTCCTTGTGCATGAGCGGGACGGCGATTATGACCAATGCTAATTGGCACACTTTCGCTATGAGAATATAGATAGCCCGCTCATACCCTGGGGACATAACATCCAGGTATTCCCACCCCATAATTGCAAGCAGTTTTAAGCAAAGAAGCTCCGTAATCAAGGCCAGCGCACAGAATACAGTAGCAACATAAACTGCATTAAGTGGTGTAGAGCGATAACAGGCTTTACACAGCATAAGGATACCAAACCAAGTATAAATGGTTCGGAGGATCGGCACAACAGGAGCTAAATTTAAGACGGCGAGCCCTAGTCCAAATACGATATAGGAAATCCAAACTGTGACAGATGAACAGGATTTCCGAGAAAGCAACTTCTGTAAGTAAAAAAAGACGAGGAACACGCCAAAAGCGATGGTAAAAAGCTGATAGATAAAATACGTACAAATCACCTTCTCAAGAAGCGGAAGAGAGCTTCATCAAATGCTTTCTTACGGTTCCTACTGATTGGGATATCTGTACCATCGGTTAAAAATAGGCTGCTCTTTTGAATGTGATCCACAAAGTCCAGATTCACCAAGAAGCTGTTGTGCGGCCGTGCGAAACCATTGCTCCGAAAGTTTGCCTCAAATCCTTTGAGTGGAGTCCTTACCTGATGCTGTCCTTTTATAGTGTGGATTATCGTGGTATAGTTAAAGACTTCAATATATGTGATATCCCTGATTCTTACAAGGATCGGTCCACGTTCCCCCGCCACAGAGATACTTTTGGGGGAGCACTTAGCCACTGCGGCAGATACTGCCCACACAAAGTCTGAGTATTCAACCGGCTTTTTCAGATATCGGAAAGCAACTTCATAGCCCCGGATCGTGTAGGCCCCACTTTGTGTAATAAAAATAATTAGGGGAATATCGGGCAGTTTATTGAGTTCCTCGGCCGCCTGGTAGCCGTTTATACCATCCATTTCTATATCCAGAAGTACAATATCAAAATAGTCACATTGAAAAGAGGCAAGTAATTCCTTCGATGAAGTAAAACTTTTCCAGTCCGCTTGAGCGTCATAGTGCAGCAAATAGTCTCGAATTTGTTGCAGATCGTTAGGATCGTCGTCGCACAACGCGAATTTCATGTTTCTCCCTCAACTTAGTCATGAATGATTTTTGTGAAAAGCTGTACGGATACTGTCCTGAATAAATTTCTGCACAGGTGCATCCAATTCAGAAAGCATATTTTCTAGTTCGCTAAATTGGTACTGTTCCTGCTTCTCGTCGTAAAAAATCTGATTCGCGTCCAGTGAAAGCACATTGACCAATCGCTTCAATGTGGGGATGCTTGCCATAGATAGACCGCGTTCCAACTGACCAATATAGCCCGCCGATTTTCCAATCAATTCTGCAAGTTGCTCCTGTGTCAACCCATGCTCTTCCCGTTTCGTACGAATCAAGTCACCAATCTGCATAGCCATCACCCATGCTCTAGCTGTAGTATTGCTATTATTATTACATAGCAAATCATCAGTATACAGATAGTAACACAATGATTTTATCATAGTTACACAAAAGAATCAACTAATTACTGCAAGAAAGCGACAGGTTACAGCATAGATATTGTTTATTTTGTACAATCGATTAGAATATAATTACCAGAAGGAGGAAAGAGTGACCAATGATTAAGAAAGCGGCAGTCTGGTCTACGAGCTGGTTGTGTGCCAATGGGATTGTAGAGCCAGAGAAGGACAAAATATACGCCTACGGGATGGAGCTGGTTCTGTCCGGTTTGGTCAATATCCTGTCTGTCCTGCTGATCTCAATTCTGCTTTTCCATCCGATTGATGGTCTGCTCTTCCTTGCGGCGTTCATCCCTCTGCGGACGACAGCGGGTGGATACCACGCAAATTCCCACTTGTCCTGCAATCTGGTTTTCCTCTGCACGTTTATCGTGCTGGAGGGGCTGGGATATTGGCTTCTGAAATACTGCTCTGTCATCCTTTATCTGGTTATAGCAATCACTTCGTTTGTAACACTGTTGATCCTATCCCCCAGTGAGGCGAAGAACAAGCCGCTGACCCTGGAGCGGCGACAGAGCAATCGTCGCAGAAGCCTCATTTTAGGTGGGCTGAATTTGGTAGTCGGAAGCACCTTTGTATGGGGCCTTCAAGCGCCAGCCCTATGGTGCACAAGTTACTATTTGGGAGTTATCGCAGCATCAAGTTCGATGTGGGCGGCTCGAATAAAAGAAGGGATGTGTGCGCAATGAAAGTGATGGTTAAACGTATTTTCCTGTGGTTTGGTGGAGCAGTGGCCGTGCTGGCGCGTCGTACAGCAGCTGCGTCGGTAAGCTCCACCTGTTTCTACACGGCCTATCAGCCGGATGTTCCAGACGATATGATGTAATTCTTATCTATCAATATTAGGACTACTATCGCACTATATTGTATTCTTATTAAGTAAAGAAGTCACTTAACTATGTTGAAGAGATTTCTGTTTCTGGGTTTGTGAATTATTAATTACATAGACAAAGAAGGGTGGAGATTTTATGAAAAAATGGGTTAGAATGTGTTCATTCCTGTTGGCAGCGGTAATGATGTTTACTTCTACTCCTTTTGCGTATGCCAAAGAAAACACCAATCGGGCAGATGACATGGAAGATATATCAATCATACTTGAAGGAAAACCTGTAAATATTAGTTATAAAGTTGAAGATAATTATATCTCCTGTGTTAAAATCGGAGAGAATGTTATGAATCGAGAGGGTGACGAGGTTTTCCTTAATGGAACAAAAATTGCAACGATTACAACGACGACAGTAGTTGCAGATGACGATGTTCAGCCTAGAACTGGCTGGATTTATGGAGATAATACATGCCCTTCTGGTTCGTCTCCCAGTGACTACAATGAATTAGTTGAAACCAAGAATCATAATATTACACTTGAAATTGAAATTGGAAAAATTACAAGAGATATCTTGTTAGGGTTATTAGTTATGATAGTTCCTTTTGCAACGGAGGTTGTTGGGCGCGAAGTTTTTTCTGGTATTGCTGGTATAATCCTTGGCCATATTTCTGCTTTTGATGACGGATGTATTTACGCTACTGAAATGAAGTATAAAGGTGGAATTCCCTATACTCGTAAAAATGTTTTTGACTTCTATAATGATGCAGCAAAAGGCAGTAGTAGTTATGAAGGAAGGGCTACCTGCTATTCATCCTGGGCTTGATGGTGCCATGGATTCATTTATCATGGTTTTAATTCCGTGGTTTATTGGAAATCTAGCGGCCAATCTGCCTGTTGGTAGACAAGTGATGCGGTGGTTATCTGAGCAAAAATACTGTCAAGAAAAAAAGAGAAAGAATCGAATTACTAATTTGATTATAACATATAGTCCATTTTTTGGGGTGGTTATAGCTTGTTCAATAGTAATGGAAAGATATTTTTCTCTACTATTACGTAATTTGATTTTATATTTGCTTGTAGTATTGTTGTTTTCAGGTTGCTTCTTTATGTCCATTGTATGGATGAAAGGTGATTCAAAAAGTAAATAATCCTTGTTTGTAAAAGGGGGTAGCAGAGCTACTCCCTTTTTATTATCCGCTAAAGAAAATGATCTAACATTATATTTGCTAATAACATAAAAATATTGGAGAAGAAGGCGAAGGTAACTAAATGTGTGAGCCAGCTTATTGATACTTATTTCGACACCGCTCGTCCACGGGCGACCATTCCACGTCGGTGATTGCACATGAGCACCCCCACACAGGTGCGTCTTTATCCGGTATAATAGGGGTACTTTCAAATGGGGGTGCTTTTGTGCGAGAGAAACTGGTCGTAAGACGATATTTTTATTCAAAAATGGCAGGGCCACTGATTTTGGAGTATTATCTGCTGGTAAGTCCGCTTGCGAAAGATTTGGAGATTTACGGTGTCAAGATCGTTGAACAGCGGAGTGGAGTAGCGGCCAGTGTTCCCGGTCTTACAGTGAACAGCCGGCAGGTCTTTCACTTCATTGACTTGCTTTCCAAAGGAATCGTTACGCCAATAAGTCTGGCAGATATTGTGGAGGATTGGTTATAAGCTATGGAACCTATCTGTTCAGATACCCTCGCTTTCACCTAGAAAGGATGGTATCAGATGCCTATCTTCTACTTTGTACCAGATCAAGAGGCCGACGCACTCAAAAATCCCTTGACTGCGGAGCGTTTGTTACGCAGCCTTGGAGCCACCGGGAAGCTGGCTGGTTTTCGTTGTACTGTTTACATGATAGAGCGTATCAAGGAAGATCCAGAACAACTCCAGCTAATTACGAAACGCCTTTACAAGGAGACTGGGAAAAGGTTCGGTTCCTCGGCGGCGTCGGTTGAGCGCAATCTTAGAACTCTGATCCATTTTTGTTGGAATAGGACAGATCACAGCTTTTTAGAGCATATCGCAGGGACCCCGTTGAAAAATCCGCCTACAAACAGCGAATTTCTTGACATACTTGCCAGCTATCTGCGTGAAATGGACAGCTGAAGAGAGGGGAGGCATTGGCCTAATACAATTCAGATAAGAAAAAATCGCCGTAAAAAAGCCCAACCCCTCTGCCTTACAAAAAATAGGGGGTTGGGCCTTTTTCAATTGCACACAGCTGAATTTGTTGAAATCAGTATTCGTCTTTCGGTTCTCAATAGCCGTAATTCAAAAACAGATATTCTTGAATAAAGAGCTTTATATGTGCATCATATTCGCACCGAAAATAAGCAATTTCTTCTGATGTGTAGTGCTCAAAAAATGAATTATACGCAGGATTTTTACAGTTCTGCAACGTCAAGGTTTGAAACTCTACATCATAGCCAAAGTCTAATATTATCCGTTGTTTCCCATCAAAAAGAAAAAGCGATCCAGAGAAATATCCGTCAAGAAATTCTATGTCGTAAAATTCAATATCAATTCCTAGCATATTGCTCTCCCTGATATTGTTTTTATTAGCCCACAACAACCGTTATTCATCCGCTGTCTTATAGGCGTCTGATTGGAAATATTCGTACACTTCACGGACCTGGCTATTGGAAAAGTACGGCTGACAAGTGTCTCTGTCATTATGGTGCTTACCATAAAACCACTCCCAGCTTTGAACACCATTATGTACGAGTTCAAGGTCGTTGGTGACTTCTTCGGTCCAGCGGTTTGGCTTTGCAATGCGGCTCAATAAACTTGCGATTTTTGTTCGGTTAAGCTTATCATTCTGTTCGATTAGTGTGAGGATTTCTTCGATTCGTTCACATTGAAAGACTTCTTGCATCATGGAACTGTTTTGGGTTCCAGAAATCAAATCTTTGAGGAAAAAATATCCTTCACTGGTGTATGTGGTCAAAAGAGAATACACCAAGTCACAGCAAATTCCATTCAAATTCCCGCAGCAAAGGGCGTATGTTTTCAGCGCATCATCTAGCGCGAATTGAAACGACTCAGTATTCATAACATCGGGACAATCTCGGAGAGTTCCGCACAGAGAAAGAAGAATATTTCCGCATTTTTCTTTCATCCATCCAGAAAAGTCGCAGGATGCATCTGAAAATTTGATTGTCATATCCTTCATATTGCATCGTCAACTCCTAATATAGTTTCATCTCTGCGATACAGGTGGGCTCGATGGTAGTCTTGATATCGAAGCGGTAGTCACTATCTCTCTTGCTAATTCAAAAATCTTAAATATGTGGGCTACCAGGGCCAAATACATATTATCAGTATAGCCACCCTTGGGTGAAAGTCAATGGGAACTTCGTAAGTGAATTATAAGCAGTTATCGGGACTAACTTAACGTTGCCAGCCGCCCTCCCCAAAAAAGTTAAGGGGTAAATCCGAAGATTTGCCCCTTGGCTGTTTCTAATGTAATAGTGTTGGGCATTGGCCTCCCCTCTTTCTATGTCGATGCAAGCTGACCCAATGAGGTCCATGTTGATTGTGGTCAGCCATTATCGACAGGAATGGACTGTATTTTGACAGGATTCGCTCTACTTTTTATTCAAAAACAAGCACAATGAGCAAAGAAAGTAGCTTGTTGGGAAATGATGATCTTGCTGAAATGCCCCTCAAAATGAGGGGAGATTTGACGCCAACCACCAACCGGCACAAGCCCACTGATTTCTTGGCGGGCTTGTGCGGGCTGGCGACAGTCCGGTAATTGAATAGGTCCATTGGATACGTCCGATATGCGTCCGAAAGGAAAGCCGTGCGGGAATTGAGCAGGCCATGACCCCACTTTGAGAAGGGAGGTATAGGGAGAGCAGCCGTCCGCGCACAAACAGGCCGTGGCGGGTCTGGAGGCGATGACCCGCATATCGGGGAGATACGATTGCCCAGTCTCAGCCCGAGCGTTGAAGCATCTATGGGTTCCCAGAAAAGTCCATAGGCTTTTCTGGGAGAGGAGAAGCAACAAAGCGATATGAAGTTTTCGCCTATGGCGGAAACGGAATGAGCGCAGTTTGCTTCGGCGATGTGAGCCGTCGCAGGCAAAGAGGGCAACCTGCGAGACCCGCAGGGGGTGAAATTCCCGTGTAAGGCGCGCCAGCGCCGTCCAGTGTGTTCCTGAAATCTGTACACATCATTATCACGATACCAAGAACCGCACCTGCATGAGGGGGCGGTTTTTGTCATATTATGGAGGACACTATGAGTAGTATGGTTATGGAGCGTATCAACCGATGTGATAAGGAAGAAACAGAAGTGGAATTTACGGTCCAGGGACGGAAGGTAATAGGTATATTCCCAACCGGAGATAACTTTGATATTTACCAGCAGATCAAGCATATGTTAATCAATAGTTATATGAAAGAAAAATCTTCTGAAATTCGGGAGTTTTGACATTTTTGGCGGATTATGATATAATATATATACAAGGAAACTTGCTGTGTACT
>NZ_JBNPLQ010000041.1:0-16309 GCF_050313575.1 Candidatus Pseudoscillospira sp. SGI.172
GATAGCGGCGCCCAGCACGCCTTTTCCGATATAAACGCTGAGCGTGGCATCCAAATGGGAGTCCCAAATGTGCTGACAGCCGGGGATGGTTGCCATCAGGTCGGCCTTCATCTGTTCCATCTCCATCTGGGCGCCTCCGTTGGCCACAGCCAGATTGAATTTCCGATGTGTTCCCAAATGCTCCCGCACCAGGGAGATGAATTTTTCCATCGCCTGCCTGCGGCCCCGGACCTTGGCGATGCTCTGGAGCTGGCCGTCGGGCGCGAAGGTGATGATGGGCTTGATGTTCAAAAGCGTTCCGGCCAGAGCGGTCACCTTGCCGATGCGCCCGCCCTTTTGGAGGTACTCCAGCGTGTCCACCGTGAAGTAGGGGAACGTGTTTTTCAGCAGGAATGGCACCCGTTCCCGGACAAGGGTCTCCCAGCTCATGCCGTCCAGAATGTCCTCCCAAAGCTGGAGGACCACCATGCCAATGCCCAGAGAACCGCTGAGCGTATCAAAGACCACAGCCTCCAGGTCCTGACGGTTCACGCACTGAAGGCGCACCATGTTGTAGGTCCCGGAGAGGCCGGAGGAGAGGGGGAGCACAATGACTTTTTCATAGCCGTCGTCCCGGATGCGGTCCAGGGTTTCTGCCACCCGGAGCAGATCGGGCAGAGAGGTGCGGGGGAGCTGGCCCAGATCCAGGCGGCGGTAGATCTCCCCGGCGGAGATGTCCTCCCCGTCCCGGAATTCGCCGTCCACGCAGGAAATGCGCAGGGGGACCATATAGATGGGCCTGCCCTGCCGATGTCGCTCCTCCAGATCGGCGCAGGAGTCCACCAGAAAGGCGATTTTTTCAGGGTTCAAATGAAATTCCTCCATCGGTTGACAGCCTCCCGGCGTCACCGTATAATAAATATAAAACACATAACGTTGTTATGTTATTATTATAGACGGGCATAAAACGTCTGTCAAGGAGGGAAAATGCCCATGAATTATCAGGAGCGCCGCAGACTCCAGGCCGAGGAGACCCGCCGGGCGATTCTCGATGCCGCCGCCCGGCTCACGCGGAAAGAGGGCTTCGACAAGGTGACGATCCGGGATATTTGCCGGGCGGCCGGCGTGACCACAGGGGCCTTTTATCATCATTTTGCCTCCAAGGAGGATCTGCTCAACCAGGGCTTTGTCTCTCTGGACGTCTACATGGAGCAGGCGCTGGCGGCTTACGCCGGAGAGGTGCCCATCCGGAGGCTGGAGGCTCTGCTGGAGTGTTATGCCCGATTCATGGAGAGTCAGGGGTGGGAGACGGTGGCCCGGTATTACGGCCGCCGCCTGGCCGATCCCGCCGCGGCCTCCATGTCTCCCAGCCGGTTCACGCTCCGGGCCATGCTGGACTGCCTGAGGGATCTGGCTGACTCGGGGGAGCTATCACCCGCCCACTCTCCGGAGTGGACGGCGGAATTCTTTTTCCGCCATTTTCGGGGGGTGGTCGTGGACTGGGTCCTCCACCGGGCTTCTTATGAATTATGGCCCAAACTGGCCCAGGATTATCAGCTTTTTGAAGGAGCTTTTCGGGCATAGCCCCATTTTCGGCCGCATAGGCTGACAGGCGGGGGTGATTTCATGGGACGTCTGCTGTCCAAAGAGAGTGTGCGGGAAATCTGCGTGGGGACGGCGCTGCTGTGCTGCGCCCTGGCGCTGGTGTGCTGGCCCAGGGAGATCGGGGCGGCGGTGCAGAGCGGCCTGGAGCTCTGCTACAACGTGATCCTCCCGTCCCTGTTCCCCTTTTTTATCCTCACCTCACTGGTGATCTCTCTGGGGCTGGCGGGCTACCTGGGACGGCTGCTGGAACCGGTGATGCGGCCTCTTTTCCATGTGAGCGGGCCCTGCGCCGCCGCTTTGGCGCTGGGCTTTGTGGGAGGGTATCCCGTGGGTGCCCGGGCCGCGCTCACTCTTTATGAAAACGGACAGTGCACAAAGACTGAGGCGGAGCGGCTGTTGGCGTTCTGCAACAACTCCGGACCCGCCTTTATTCTGGGTGTGGTGGGGGCGGGGATCTTTGCCGACAGCCGGGTGGGTCTGCTCCTCTGCCTGACCCACGCCGCCGCGTCGGTGTGCGTGGGGCTGATCTTCCGCTTTTACCGCTGGGGGGATCGGGAGAACCGGAAACAGAGATCCTGTCCGCCCATCCGGGCCCAGCGCTTTGCCGCCGCCTTTACCGAGGCGGTGAAGGGCGCGCTCTCCTCCACCCTCAATATCTGTGCTTTCGTGGTCTGCTTTACCGTCATCCTCCGAATGGGCTTCCTCTCCGGAATCCTGCCGGCACTGGCCGGGCTGCTGGGGCGGCTCTTGGCTCCGCTGGGATTCAGCCGCCTCTGGGCCGAGCGGCTGCTCACCGGTATTTTGGAGGTCTCCTCCGGAGTGTGGTCCCTCACGGGAGACGGATCTCTGGGCGGCAGGCTGTCCATGGCTGCTTTTATGCTGGGCTGGGCGGGGATCTCGGTACACTGTCAGGTGCTCTCCTTTTTGGGGGAGAGCGGGCTCAATGTGCGCACCTATGTGGGTGGAAAACTGCTCCACGGCCTGATCTCCGCCGCACTTACCGCCCTGGTGTTCCGCCTCTTTCCCCTGGAGGCCACCGTGTCGTCCTATCTTACCCGGCAGGTGGCGGGCATCGCGGGGACGGATTTCTACACGGCTCTCACTGTCTCCACCGCCGCTGCATGGGTGGTTTTCCTTCTCTTTTTCCTGGCGGCCGCCCTGGGGATCGAAAAAGGACGGAGGAACGCTGGAAAACGGCGGAGCGGTGTGCTATAATAGCCGCGGCGCAAAAAGAACCGGCAGCACGGCGGTGAGCCGTACCGCCGTAAAACACGAAAGGCGGCCGGACATTCGGCCGCCTTTCCATTTCGGAACAGGGATGGGGATACCATGAATGAAAAAGAAACGGCGGAGCTCCGCCGCCGGTTTAAGCCGGACAAGAGCAATATTTCCCACGTGCGTGGGTGCTATGTCAATGAAAACCGGGAGATCATCTCCCAGTTTGACCAGTCTCTGGGGCTGATGAGCGAGGACGACAGCACCATGATCCTGTCTACCCTCCGCAAGACGCTCTCGGGGGGGATCGGCAAACATCTCACGGACATTTCCTTCGCAACCCGGCAGGTGGTGGACAGCGACGAGCACCGGCTGCTCATGGCACTGCGGGATTCCGCTCTCGCCGACGAAGAGGCGGTGCAGCGCTTTTTCCGCAAGACCATCGACGCCATGGATGTGGAGGGCAACTACCTCATCCTCCTGGCCCGGGACGCCTACGATGTCCCCTTCCGCTCCTCCGACGGGGAAAAGCAGGAGGATGCGGGGAGCGAGACTTTTTCTTACATCCTCTGCTCCATCTGCCCGGTAAAGATGACCAAGCCGGCGCTCAGCTACCGGGCCAACGAGAACCGGTTCGGCCATCTGCCCATCGACTGGGTGGTGTCGGCCCCGGAGGCAGGGTTCCTTTTCCCGGCCTTCAACGACCGCTCCACCGACCTGTACGGGGCGCTTTATTACTCCAGGGACACTGCTGCCAACCACCAGGCCTTTGTGGACGCCATTTTTCGGGTGGAGCCGCCCATGCCTGCCGATGCACAGAAGGAGACCTTCCGGTCCATTCTGGCCGACAGCCTTTCCGACGACTGTTCTCTGGAGGTGGTCCAGGGGGTCCACGGCAAGCTGCGGGAGATGATCGAGGTCCACAAGGAGAGCAAGGAGGCCGAGCCTCTGGTGATCTCCCAGCGGGTGGTGAAGCGGGTGCTGGCCGACTGCGGGGTGTCCGGCGAGCATGCCGAGACCTTTGAGGCCCGCTACGCCGCCGAATTTGGAGACGGGCGGGAGCTGAACCCTCAAAATCTGGTGGATCTCCGCCGCACGGAGATCAGGACCCCCGATGTGACCATCCAGGTCAGCCCCGGGCGGGAGGACCTGGTCCAGGCACGCGTCATTGACGGGATCAAGTACCTGCTCATCCGGGCGGACGAGGGGGTGGAGGTCAACGGCGTCCAGATCCAGATCTCCTGAAAAGGGGAGAAGCCCTTTATTTTTTCTCGTCTTTTAACTGGCTCTGCAGATTGTCGTGGTCTTCCAGCAGCATCTGGGTGGCCCGGTCGAAGTCGGCCAGATCCTCGTAGCGGTTGACCAGAGCGCTCTCTTCCAGGTCGGAGTAGTCTTTCTCCTTGCTCTTGTAGACCAGCTTGAGCAGAATGGGGGTGACCACGGTGGTGACGATGACTACAAGGACCACCGGGCCGAAGAATTCCTCCTTCATCAGTCCGGAGGAGATCCCCTTGTTCGCCACGATGAGGGCCACCTCGCCGCGGGAGACCATGCCCACGCCTACCCGGAGGGAGTCCTTTCCGGAATATCCGCAGAGTTTGGCGCCCAGGCCGCAGCCGATCACCTTGCTGACCAATGCCACGGCAATGAGCAGCAGAGAGAACAGAATGATGGTGCGGCTCATCTGGGGCAGCTCCACCTTCAATCCAATGCTGGCGAAGAACACGGGGGAGAGGAGCATGCAGGAGAGAGTGTCGAAGCGGTTTTGCAGGTAAGCCACCTTGGGGGTGCCGGCGAAGATAACCCCCATGATATAGGCGCCCGTGATGTCGGCCACACCGAAAAATGCCTCGGATATATAGGCGTAAATGAGGCACAGCGAGAAAGCCACGATGAGGAAACGGCGCTTATCGGTGTCCCAACGGGAGAACCAGTGGTTGACCAGCTTGTGGAGCAGGAGCCCCACCCCCAGGCTCACCGCGAAGAACAGAACGATCTTCACCAGGACCAGGCCCAGGCTGCCGCCCTGGCCGGCCATCGAGGTGACGATGGTCAGGGCCACGATGCCCATGACGTCGTCGATGAGGGCGGCGCCCAGGATGGCGTTGCCCGAGCGGGTGGACAGCTTGCCCAGCTCCTTCAGGGTCTCCACCGTGATGCTGACAGACGTGGCGGTGAGGATGACGCCGATAAAGACATTTTGCAGGAACTCGCCGCGATTGAAGAGGGCGGCGGCCCCGAAGCCCATGACCAACGGTACCAGGACACCGATGAGGGCGATGACGAACGCGGCCTTTCCGGAGCGCTTGAGCCCGTGCAGATCGGTCTCCATTCCGGCGGTGAACATCAGCACGATGACGCCCAGCTCCGCCACTTCGTTGAGAAAGTCGGTCTGGCCGATCAGCCCGAAGCCCGCCGGGCCCAGCAGAACGCCGGCGATCAGAGCGCCCACCACCTGGGGCAGAGAAGCCCGTTTGGTGAGGATGCCCAGGATCTTCGTGCACAGCAGGATGACCGCAAGTTGAATCAAAAACCAATAGGAATCCATAAAGTTACCTCCTTAGCTGCTCTATTTTAGGCGTTTCATTCGCCCGGGGCAAGAGAAGAAAGTGACGAAAAAAAGCCGCTGAAAAGGCCTATATTTGGCGGGCATACTGTGAAGAGAGGATTGCTTTTTTTAAAATGATATGTTATAGATAAAGTACCTTAACAAAAAGAGAGGAACGGAGCAATGACTATTGATTATCAGCCCAAAGGGGTTTGTTCCCGCCGGATGCGCATCGAAGTGGAGAACGGGATCGTCAAGTCGCTTGAGGTCCAGGGCGGCTGCTACGGGAACCTCCAGGGGATCAGCAGGCTGGTGGAGGGAATGCGGGTGGACGACGTGATCGCGCGGCTGGAGGGGATTCGATGCGGGTTCAAACCCACTTCCTGCCCGGATCAGCTGGCTCAGGCGCTGAAGCAGTCCCGCTGAAGCGGGTCCGATCGGAAAAAGAACGGGGTGGACAGCATATGCTGTCCACCCTTATTTGTGTGGAAAAGTGTGGGGGAGAGCGCTTTACGGATGATGTGCGGGATGATATAATCAATTTTTCAGGCAAAAATCGGCGCAGCCCTCTTTCCCGGTGGGACAGGCGGGGGCGCGGCAAGGCGGGGCAGGAACATGAATCGGCAAATATCGGATCGGTGGAAATTGATCCTCTCGATGTGTGTGTTCGGGACCATTGGGATCGTGAGACGGTATATCCCATATCCATCCAGCGTGATCACCCTCGCCCGGGGGCTGATCGGCATGCTGTTCCTGCTGACTCTGCGCCTGTGCGGGGGAGAGCGGCTTGCGGCGGCGGAGCTGAAAAGGAATGCAGTTCCGCTGTGCCTGTCCGGCGTTTTGCTGGGCGCAAACTGGATCCTGCTGTTTGAGGCCTACCGGTACACCTCAGTGTCGGTGGCCACCGTCTGCTACTATATGGCCCCCGTGTTTGTGATCCTGACAGCCCCCATTTTCCTCCATGAGGCACTGACCGCAAAAAAGGGGCTGTGTGCCGCGGCGGCGGTGTGCGGAATGGTACTGGTTTCGGGGGTGCTGGAGTCGGGCGTTTCCGGCCTGACCGGCGTACTCTTCGGCCTTGGGGCCGCTGTTTCGTATGCGGCGGTCATCCTCCTCAACAAGCAGATCACGGGGCTGTCCGCCGGGGACAGAACACTGGTCCAACTGGGGGCGGCGGCAGTGGCCCTTCTTCCCTATGTCCTGATGACAGAGGATCTCTCCGCCCTCGATACCAGCTGGTTTGTGCTTGCCATGCTCCTTGTGGCCGGGGTGGTCCATACGGGCATTGCCTACGCACTCTATTTTGGCAGTATCCGAAACCTCCCCGCACAGACCGCCGCCCTGCTCAGCTACATCGACCCCATTACGGCGGTGGTGCTGTCGGCCCTGGTGCTGAAGGAGCAGCTGTCTCTGACTGCGGGAGTCGGGGGCGCGCTGGTGATCGGGGCTGCGGCGATCAGTGAGCTGCCGACTGGGAGGGCGGAACACCGGTGAGCGTCTGCCGGACGATGTTCTCCATCATATCCACGCTGAGCGCCCCGGAGACATAGCCGAAGAGATTGCCCTCCCGGTCGATCATGAAGGTGGTGGGGAAGGCAGAGACGCCATACTGGCCGAACACTGCGCCGGTGGTATCCATAAGGGCCGGGTAGGTGTAACCCCCGTTTTCCAAAAAGAGGGTGACCTCCTCTACGGAACCGTCACTGTTGCCGGGGTGGTCGTCCGTTTTGGGATTGGCGACGGACAGTACCACCAGGTCCTCTCCGGCATTGCCGCCATAGGATTCATAGAGCTTCTGGATGTCCGGCATCTCCCGCCGGCAGGGACCGCACCAGGTGGCCCAGAAGTTCAAAAAGACGACTTTCCCCCGGTAGTCGGACAGGGTGTGGCTCTCTCCATTCTGGTCGGTGAGGGTGAAATCGGGCGCGGGTACGGCATCGGGTGCGGCACTCTCTGGAGCGGGGCTTTCGGCGGGGGCCTGTGCCTGCACGGCAGGGGTGGTTCCGGCGGAGGAGAGATAGCCGGTGAGGCCGTTCATCCAGCCGGTGAACATCATGACGCCCATCAGGATCATCAGCGCACCGCCCAGCTTCCCCGTGTAGCGGAGCACCTCCTGATGGGTCTTGAAGAAGTTTAAAACGCTTCCGGTGAAGAGGCCCACCGCCAGAAAGGGCAGAACAAAGCCCAGGGTGTAGACGCCGATGAGCAGGAAACCGGCCGCGGAAGAGGCTGCGGAGGAGGCCATGAGCAGCACGCTGGTCAGGGCGGGACCCACGCAGGGCGTCCAGGCGAAGCTGAACACAAAGCCCAGCACCAGGGCGGTGAACGGATTCATGACCCAGCGATCCAGCCGGAAGGGGAGGCGGTGCTCCCGGGACAAAACCTGAGAGGAGCCGAACACGCCAAGCTGATAGAGGCCGAAAAGAAAGATGACGATCCCGCCCACCCGGGCCAGCCAGGCGCGGTTCCCGCTGAAAAAGCGCCCCAGGGCGGAGACACCAAGCCCCAGGACCACAAAGGCGAAGCTGACGCCCAGGACGAAGAACAGCGTGTGGAGCAGGACTTTTTTGCGGGGATAGCGGACGATGCCATCCGGCAGACGCTCCTGGGCGCCGCCCGCCAGATAGCCGATGTAGAGGGGGACGACCGGGAGGACGCAGGGGGAGAAAAAGCTGAGCAGCCCCTGCAGAAAGACGGTTAGTGCCGGGACGCCGGCAGAGAGTGTAAAGCCCATATCGGCTCCTCCTGTGTAAAAATTAACTGTAATAAAATATAGTACAGTTTGTGCCCTTACTGTACCATCGACGCCCTTGTTTGTCAAGGGGAGAAAGGGAAAAGACCCCGTTTCCCTCTGCTGCGCAGAATTCCGGCGTCTGCAGACACCGGAACAAGGAGGAACGCCGTCAGCTCCGGGGACATGCACCTGAGAATTCGGCCATGACGGACGGGGCGGCTATTCCCCGGGAATCGAGCCCTGTCCGGCAAGCGAAAAAAAGACGCTGCCGGACCCGGCAGCGTCTTTTTGGAAAGGAAAATCACAGGGGGATCAGCCCTCTCCCACGGGGGGCTCGATCTTCATCAGAGGATCGTAGTATTTGGCCTTGCTGGCGGCAAACATCTGCTCGAACTCCTGATTGTGGCCGTGATGGAGCTCGTGGGTGTAGGCGTGGGTGTCGGTGCGCACCAGATCTCCCTTGGGAGCAGTCTGGCGGAGGATCTCAATGGCGATGTTGGAGCAGTGGTCGGAGATGCGCTCCAGATTGATGATCAGCTCCAGGAACTGGGTACCCAGTTCGATGGTGCAGGAGCCGGTCTTGAGCCGCTCGATGTGGCGGGCCCGCAGGTCGTCCCGCATCAGGTCCACCACCTCTTCCAGAGGCTCCACCTGGAGTGAGAGAGCGTAGGAGCGCTCGCGGTAGCAGGCCAGGGCCTTCTCAATGGTCTCGTCCACCGCGTCGGTAAGTGCTTTCAGCTCCCGCTTGGCGATGTTGGAGAAGGAAATTCCCTTGTTGTGAAGGGCGGTGGCGCACTCGCCCAGGTTGATTGAGTAGTCGCCGATCCGCTCGAAGTCGGACAGGGTGTGCAGCAGTTCGGAGATCTTCACGCTCTCCGGAGGCGTGAGGGCGCGGTCGGTCAGCTTGACCAGATAGTTGTCCAGCGCGTTTTCCATCTTGTCCAGCGCGATCTCAGTCTCGTTGAGGCGCTCCAGCTTTTTGACATCGTAGCGCTCCAGCAGTTCCACCGCGGTGCGGTAGTTTTCCTGGGCGTAGAGGCCCATCTGGATCACGGCATCGTGGGCCCGCTCCAGCGCCAGAGAGGGGGAGGCGAGGAAGCGCTCGTCCAGGACGGAGACCTCGCGGGTCTCGGTGTCTCCGGGCACCAGGTGCTCTACCAGGGCAACCAGCTGTTTGCGGAGCGGCAGCATCACCGCGGTGCAGGCCAGGTTGAACAGCAGGTGGAGGTTGGCGATGCTGCCCATGTTCATCACGGAAGTCCAGAAGGGGAAGTGGAAAACCGCGTTGCCCGCATAGAGGACCACCAGGAAAAAGACGGTGCCCAGGATGTTGAAGAACAGGTGGATCATGGCGGTTCGCTTGGCGTTTTTGCTGGCGCCCACACTGGAGAGCAGGGCGGTGACGGTGGTGCCGATATTCTGGCCCATGATGAGGGGGATGGCCACGTTGAAGTGGACCACGCCAGTGGTGCTGACGGCCTGCAGGATGCCCATGGAGGCGGAGGAGCTCTGGATGAGCGCCGTGACCGCCGCGCCCACCGCCACGCCCAGCAGGGGGTTGGAGAAGGCGGTGAAGAGGGACTGAAACTCCGGCATGTCCTGCAGGGGGGCCACCGCAGCGGTCATGGTGTTCATGCCGATGAAGAGGACGCCCAGGCCCAGGACGATCTGTCCGACATTCTGCTTTTTACCGCCCTTGATGAACATGTAAAAGACGATGCCGACAATGGCCAGGATAGGGCCCAGGAAGGAGGGCTTGAGGACTGCCATCACGGGGTTGTCTGAGGAGATGTTGCCCAGGCGCAGAAGCTGGGCGGTGACGGTGGTGCCGATGTTCGCACCCATGATAATGCCCACGGTCTGCTCCAGCCGCATGATGCCGGCGTTGACAAAGCCCACGCACATGACGGTGGTGGCAGCCGAGCTCTGGATGAGTCCGGTGACCAGAGCGCCCAGGAGCACCCCTTTGAATACGTTGTTGGTGAGTTTTTCCAGAATACTCTCCAAACGTCCGCTGGATAGCTTTTCCAGGCCGTCGGTCATGGTGGACATGCCGAACAGGAACAGTGCGATGGCTCCCAACATGGAGATTACGTTTGAACTGTCCAAAAGAGCGCCTCCAAAATCAACTGTCGTCAAAATGATGTATGGACGGGGAAAAGAAACCGTAAACCAAACGAAGACAGGGTAATTATATACGGCTCAAAAGGATTCGTAAACAGGCGAAAAGATGGTAATCGAAAAGATTGACGTTTTGGCCAAAAA
Organism: Candidatus Pseudoscillospira sp. SGI.172; assembly: GCF_050313575.1. Taxonomy (NCBI): domain Bacteria; kingdom Bacillati; phylum Bacillota; class Clostridia; genus Candidatus Pseudoscillospira; species Candidatus Pseudoscillospira sp. SGI.172. The sequence continues at coordinate 10,347 of NZ_JBNPLQ010000041.1, forward strand.
AGCGGGGGAAGATTCGACGCTTTTGTCGAATCTGCGGGCAAAAAACCGGGAGAGGAACAAGCCTCTCCCGGTGGAGTCAGATTGATTTTTCCAGAAGATCCAGCGGGACCCGGGCTCCGGGTGCCGGACCGATGCGCACAAAGCCGTACCGCTTATAAAACCGCTGCGCCAACAGATTGTCGGGGGCACAGCGCAGGCGAAGCCTCTCCCGGCCCAGGGCACGGTAGGTGCACACGGCCTGTCCGATGAGCTGCACCCCGATCCCCCGGCGGCGGTACTCCGGCTGGAGATAAACGAGGGGGACGTACCCAACTTTTTCCGCTGCAAAGCGATCGGTGGCCAGCTGTAAAACGCCGATGACCCGGTCTCCGGCCATGACGCACTCCACCGCCCGGCGGTCGATCAGCCACTGCTCCCGGGCCTCTGCCAGAAAGCCGGGGCCGTCAAAATCCGCCATCGAGCCATGGATGTCCTGCCAGGCATCCTTGCGGGCCTCGTAGTAGATCTGGGCCTCCCGATCCATGTCCAGGGGACGGAACCAGGCCGCCAGCAGGGGCGCGCCCCGCTCCATGGCCCTGCGCTGACGGGCCACCGTGGCGATCTCCTCGGGCAGGTGGGAGGCGTCGTTTTCAAAGAGGATGCGGACTTGATCTCCCTCAAACTCCAGACAGGTGACCCCGGTGTTTTCGCAGTGTCCCAGCTCGGGGGTCTGGGAGGGATGCTTGTTCCGCAGAGCGGACTGGAGGCAGCGGATGGCGGTGCCGTGGGTAAAGACGGCCACCGTCTGATCCGGGTGGGCCCGGGCGATGCGGAACACCGCGTCGGTGACCCGCGCGCCCACCTGGGTGAAGGTCTCGCCCCCCTCTGGGGCCCAGTCGGGGGAGCAGGTCACGAAGCGCTTTTGCTCCTCCGGAAAGTGGAAGTGAAGATCGCCGAAGGTGCGGTCCTCATAGACCCCCATGCCGATTTCCCGCAGGCCGGGCTCGATGTGTACTTCCAGGCCCCTGGGCCGGGCCGCCGCCCGGGCGGTGATCTGGGTGCGGCGCAGGTCGCTGGCGTAGACGGCGTCCACGGGGATGGACTGGAAGCGGTGTTCCAGCGCGGCGATCTGCCGCTTGCCGTTTTCGGTGATCTGGCTGTCATACCAGCCGTGGATCCGGCGGTAGAGATTGCCCTCGGCCTCGGCGTGGCGGACGATATAGATTCGGGTCATGGGGTCAGGTTCCTCTCTGTGTTCGATTTGGGCGGAGGCTTACCAGGGCTGTACCGCCCCGGTGAGCGCGCGGACGCTGTGCAGGCCCTGCCGGTCGCAGATGGCCTCCAGCTCCTCCAGAACCCGGAGAGGGGCCATGGGATCGGCAAAGGCGGCGGCTCCCACTGCCACGGCGGAGGCGCCCGCCAGCATCATCTGGGCGGCGTCGGCGCCGGAGGAGATGCCCCCCATGCCCAGAATGGGCACCTTGACGGCGCCGGCGACCTCCCACACCATCCGCACCGCCACCGGCAGTACGGCGGGGCCGGAGAGTCCGCCGGTATTCATTTTCAAAATGGGGCGGCGGGTGTTCACATCGATGGCCATGCCCCGGAGAGTGTTGATGAGGGAGATGGCGTCGGCTCCCGCCCCCTCCACTGCCCGGGCGATCTCGGTGATGTCGGTGACGTTGGGGGAGAGCTTCACCATCACGGGCACGGCGGCGTGGGCCTTGGCCACTGCCGTGACCTCGGCGGCCAGCTCGGGCCGGGTGCCGTAGGCCAGTCCGCCGGCCTTCACGTTGGGGCAGGAGATGTTGACCTCGATCATGTCCACCCCGGCGGCGGAGAGCTTCTCGCACATCTCTCCGTACTCCTCGGGGGTGCTGCCCGAGATGTTGGCGATGATCGCCAGGTCATGTTTTTTCAGTTCGGGCAGCTCGTGGGCAATGAAGGCGTCCACGCCCGGGTTTTGAAGGCCCACAGAGTTGAGCATCCCCATGGGGGTCTCCGCGATCCGGGGGGAGGGGTTGCCCGCCCGGAGGCGGGGCGTCAGGCCCTTGACGCTGATGCCCCCCAGCCGGTCAATGTCGTACAGCTGCCCGTATTCCCGGCCGAAGCCGAAGGTGCCGGAGGCCATGGTGACGGGGTTCTTCAGCGCGACTCCCGCCAGATTTACCCGCATGTCAGCCATTCCAGTCCACCTCCGAAGCGTTGAAAATAGGGCCGTCCTTGCAGACGTGCTTCATGGAGCCGTCGGCCATGGACACGGCGCAGCCCAGACAGGCCCCTACGCCGCAGGCCATCCGCTCCTCCAGAGAGACCTGGCAGGGGACGCCGTACCGGGCGGCCAGGGCGGACACAGCCTTGAGCATGGGCCTGGGGCCGCAGCAGAGGACGCCGTCATAGCGGTTTTTCGTCAGCAGAGCCTCCGCCGGGCCGGTGACAAAGCCCTTTTTGCCCAGCGAGCCGTCCTCGGTGGCAATGGCCACGGTGGTGCAGATCTCCTCAAAATCCTCCGTGAGGAGGGCGTGGGAGGCGTCCCGGAAGCCCAGGATCGCGTCGCACTGCCCGCCGCAGAAGGCGCAGCCGTACATGGGGGGCACGCCGATGCCGCCCCCCACCAGGAGATAGCGCCCTTCGGGGCTCATGGTAAAGCCATTGCCCAGAAGGCCCAGCACATCCAGAGATTCCCCCTCCCGGCGCGCGGCCAGCCAGGCGGTGCCTGCCCCGCGGATTTCAAAGACGACGCTCAAAAGGTCGCTCGGCTCGTCCTCGGAACAGACACACACCGAGATGGGGCGGCGGAGGAGCCGGCCCTCCCCGCACTTGATGTGCACAAACTGCCCCGGGCCCCGGTAGGAGGTGCGCACCATGTCCCCCACCTCCAGGGTCAGCCGGACGGCGTGAGGGTTGGGGCAGATTTTTTCCACGATCTTGCAGGAGGTTTCCACTTGCAAAGAGATCACCGCTTTCGTGAGGTTTTCGTCCGGGATCACAGCTCCCAGTCAGGCTTCTTTTTCTTCCGGCGAAACAGCCCGCCCTTTTCCCAGGGATCCTTTCTCGGCGCGGGCGCGGGCTCCGGTTCAGACGGCGTCTCCGGCGGGGCCTTTGCGCCCCGTTTCATCAGTTCGCTGACCGGGGGCAGGGGACCATTGGGCACGCCGGGGAAGGGATCGTAGGGGACGTCCTTTTGAAAGACGGCCACCGCCTTTTGGCAGGTGTCGCAGTACCAGCCGACGGCGTCGGGGGAGAAGCCGAAAAGAATGTCCCCCAGGGACTGGGGCTCGCCGTCCTCGGGCAGAAAGCCCGACAGAGCCACCGCCCGGGCCGAATCCCAGCGCTCCCCGTTCTCGCCGGGCGGCATCCACTGTGCCGTGTTGGTGAAGCCGCGGCCGCTGGGGAGGGCGACCCCGCCCTCGGTCATCTCACCGCCGCAAAATGGACATTTCATGGCTTACAGCACCGTGACGTACTGCTTGATGTCGTCCCGCATGGCCTCGGCGGCGGCCCGGGCGGCATCCTGGTAGTCCAGCCCGTCCCGGCCGGTCTTTTTCCAGGCGCACATGATGGAGCGGGAGGCGTTGACGATGGCTCCCCGGCCGAATTTGTCGAAGGCGTTCTGTACGTCCTGGGCGGTGCCCCCCTGGGCCCCGTAGCCGGGGACCAGGAAAAATGTGTGCTCCAGCCGCTTGCGGAGGTTCCGCAGCTCAGAGGGATAGGTGGCGCCCACCACTGCACCCGCCCGGCTGTATCCGTATTTGCCCAGTTCGTCCCGGCCCAGCCGCTGCACCAGATCGCCCATCACCTGATAGACCACCCGGTCTCCCGCCACCATGTCCTGGAGCTCGCCGGAGCTGGGGTTGGAGGTCTTGACCAGGGCGAAGAGGCACTTGTCCTCCGCACGGCAGGTGTCCAGGAAGGGGCCGACGGAATCGGAGCCCATATAGCCGTTGATGGTGAGGCAGTCGGCGTCGAAGGCGGCGCAGTCGGTATTCCCAACCCGGGTCCTGCCGATCCAGCCGTCGCTGTACGCCTCGGCGGTGGAGCCGATGTCTCCGCGCTTGACGTCCGCGATGACGAACAGCCCCTTTTCTTTCGCGTAGCGGATGGTCTCGTCCAGCACACGCATTCCCTGCCAGCCCAGCCGCTCGTAGTAGGCGGACTGGGGCTTGACGGCGGGGACCACGTCGGCCAGCGCGTCCATCAGTCCCTTGTTGAACTGAAGGATGGCGTCGGCGGCCCCCTCCAGGGTCTCGCCGTACCGGTCAAGACTGGCTTTCAGCATATGAGGGGGCACATACTCCGGTTTGGGGTCCAGCCCTGCCACCGTGGGATTCTTCTTGGCCCTGATGAGGTCTTGGAGATGGTCGAAGGACATTTATGCTTCCTCCTTATAAATGATTTCGCCGCCCAGGATGGTGTATTTCACCTTTCCCTTGAGCTGTTTTCCGGCGAAGGGGGTATTTCTGGCCTGGGAGAGGAATCGCTCAGGATCCACTGTCCACGCTTCGTCCGGGTCGAAGATGACCAGATCGGCGTCCGAGCCGATGGCCAGCCGGCCCTTGCCGGGCATCCGCAGGATGCAGGCGGGGTTGACGGTCATCCGCCGCAGAATGTCGGACAGGCTCATTGCCCCGGTGTGATAGAGGGCGGTGAGGGAGGCGGCCAGGGCGGTCTCCAGTCCGATCATGCCGCTGGGGGCTTCGGTGAGAGGACGGGCCTTCTCCTCGGCGGAGTGGGGGGCGTGGTCGGTGGCGATGGCGTCGATGGTGCCGTCCTTCAAGCCTTCAAGAATGCCGTCCACGTCGGCGGGGGTGCGCAGGGGGGGATTGACCCGGGCCAGCGCCCCCTGGCGGAGCACCTCGTCCTCCGTGAAGGTGAAGTACTGGGGGCAGGTCTCGCAGGTGATGGCCACTCCCTTGCGCTTGAAGCGCCGGACGATGGCCACCGATTTGGCGGTGGAGATGTGGCAGATGTGGAGGGCTGCCCCCGTCTCCTCGGCCAGCATGGCGTCCCGCATGACCTGAAGCTCCTCGGCAATGGCAGGGCGGCCGGGGATGCGCAGCTGCCGGGAGACCCGGCCTTCGTTGACGGCAAAATTCTGCACCATGTCGGCGTCCTCGCAGTGGGACAGGACCGTGAGTCCCTGGCGGTGGGCCAGGATCATGGCGTCCCGGAGGAGGTTGGCGTTCTGCACCGGCACGCCGTCATCGGACAGGGCCACGGCCCCGGCGGCCTTGAGTGCCTCGTAGTCGTTGACCTCCTGGCCTCTCTGCCCCTTGGAGACGGCGGCGATGGGCCATACCTGGGCCCCCCCGGCCAGAGCGGCACGCTCCTTGACAAAGGACACTCCCTCCGGGGTGTCGATGGTGGGGCGGGTGTTGGGCATGCAGGCCACTGCGGTGAAGCCGCCGGCGGCGGCGGCCCGGGCGCCGGAGGCAATGGTCTCCTTATACTCGAAGCCGGGTTCCCGCAAATGGACGTGCATGTCCACCAACCCGGCGCAGACGGTGAGGCCACTGGCGTCGATGACCCGGGCGCTGGGCTCCCGGATGTCGCTGCCGATGACCGCCACTTTTCCGTCTTCGATGAGAATGTCCAGCACACCGCCGATGCCCCCCACGGGGTCCACCAGACGGCCCTGGCGAATGAGTAGTTTCACGGCTCCACTCCTTCCAGTTTTCGCAAAAAGGGGCCGAGGCCCATGCCTCCGCCCCGTCTCTGACTTTCTTTTTTTATTATAAATGAGAATGTGGTTTTTAGCAACGATTTTTTCCCGGTTCGGGCAATAATAAAAGTGGGAGCAATAGCTCACTAAAAGAAAGAGAGAGGCGAAAAAGAATGAAGGAGCACGAATTTGCCAAGGGCATGGGCCTGGGCGTTCTGGCGGGCGCGGCGCTGGGTGCGGCGATAGCCCCGCGGAAAAAGACCCCGATGCGCAAGGCGGCCGGAAAGGCGATGAAGACAGTGGGGCAGGTGATGGAAAACCT
>NZ_JBNPLQ010000042.1:0-15704 GCF_050313575.1 Candidatus Pseudoscillospira sp. SGI.172
ATTTGCAGGCGGCCTTTTGCATCGATAGCGTTTTTGTTATGCCATCAGCGCTTTGATGTCCTCTTCCGGTGTGGTAATGGGCGCGATTCCGAAATTCTCCACCAGGAAGTGCAGAATATTGGGCGACAGGAATGCGGGCAGCGTGGGGCCCAGGCGGATATTCCTGATCCCCAGATGCAGCAGTGTCAGCAGAATGCAGACGGCTTTCTGCTCATACCAGGACAGTACATAGGAGAGCGGCAGATCATTCACGCCGCAGCCGAAGGCGTCCGCCAGAGCGACGGCCACCTGAATGGCGCCGTAGGCGTCGTTGCACTGCCCCATGTCCATGATGCGGGGCAGGCCGCCGATCTCTCCAAGGTCAAGATCGTTGAAGCGGTACTTTCCGCAGGCCAGCGTCAGGATCATAGTGTCCTGCGGGGCCTGTTTCACGAATTCCGTGTAGTAGTTGCGGCCCGGCTTTGCCCCGTCGCAGCCCCCCACCAGGAAGAAGTGCCGGATGGCGCCCGATTTGACGGCCTCCACAACCTTGTCGGCAACGGAGAGGATCGTGCCGTGACCAAAACCGGTGGTCACCTGCGTTCCGCCGTTGATGCCTGTCATGGGACGCGGTTCTGCATAGCCGCCCAGCTCCAGCGCTTTTTCGATCACGGGGGTAAAATCCTTGCTCCCGCCGATATGGACAGCGCCTGGGAAGGCGACCACCTCCGTGGTAAATACCCGGTCTGCGTAGCTGCCCTTGGGCGGCATCAGGCAGTTGGTGGTAAAGAGGATCGGCGCGGGGATACCGTCAAACTCCTTTTGCTGGTTCTGCCACGCGGTGCCGAAATTGCCTTTGAGATGGGGGTGTTTTTTCAGCTCCGGGTAGGCGTGCGCGGGCAGCATCTCCCCGTGGGTGTAGATGTTGATCCCCTTCCCCGCAGTCTGCTCCAGCAGAAGCTGCAGATCCTTCAGGTCATGCCCCGTGACCACGATAAAGGGCCCCTCCTCCACCATCAGCGGAACGGTGGTGGGAACCGGTGTGCCGTAAGTCTCGGTATTGGCCCGATCCAGCAGCGCCATGCACTTGAGATTGACTTCGCCGACCCTCATCACGATGGGCAGGAGCTGCTCCATGGTCAGATCCTCTCCCACGGCAAACAGTCCTTCACAGAAGAAGCGGTCGACTTCCTCATCGCGATAGCCCAGCATCCGCGCGTGATAGGCATACGCCGCCATACCGCGCAGGCCGAACAGGATCAGGGATTTGAGACTGCGGAGATCCTCGTTGTCATCCCACAGCTTTTTCATTTCATAGTCGTCGCTGTGCCCGCACGGGGAAGCGCAGGCACAGCAGGGAGAAATGAGCTTTGCCTTTTCCGCATGGGTCTTGTCGATCTGCCGCCGGATCGCTTCGTCGTCGAAACTGACGTTGGTAATGGTCGTGAACAGTCCTTCCAGGATGGTCGAATAGATGCTCTCGGCAGGATCGGTGTCTCCGCCTGCGGCGCGGGCAAGGCCGATCAGCGCCCCGGTCAGCTCATCCTGGAGGTTTGCGGTATCTGATTTCTTGCCGCAGACCCCCGCGCCGCCCATGCAGCCGGCGCACCCGGCCGTCTGCTCGCACTGGAAGCAAAACATTTTATTTTCCATCATTGTGACCCCTTTCTGTTTCTCCTGTGTTTTTTAGTCCTTCCCCAGCGGAAAGACGACGGTCAGCAGCATTTTAAAATCTTCTTCGGCATAGACAGCGTGCGGCTTGTGCGCAGGCATGACAATGCTCTCGCCCGGACTGCAAAGGTACTTCACTCCGTCAATGGTCAGTTCGGCGCACCCCTCCAGGATAAACACCATGGCGTCCCCGTCCGAAGCGTGGGTGCCGATCTCCTCCCCTTTGGAAAAAGCAAACAGCGTGACGCTCACCGCCTCGTTCTGCGCCAGGGTCTTGCTTACCACCTGGCCCGACGCGGCGTCGATCTCATCCGCCAGCTTCACCACCCGCTCGTGGGATATATTCTTCAAATAAGACAACTGAGTCTCTCCTTTCACGGTCTCCGCGGCCGAATCGGGCCGCCCTCCCCGCTGCCCCGCAGCGGATCCTTGACTTTCTGATTGGAGCATACTATAATCGTCCCGACAAGTATGTTGTTATAACAACACAAATGGAGAAAAAAATGGATCTTGTATTTTTGACGAACACCACACTGTTCCGGGGCACGAGTCCGCAGGAGGCCCGGGAGATGCTTGCCTGCCTGGGGGCGTATGAGCACCAGTACGGAAAAGGGGACACGATCCTGCACATCGGGGAATGTGTGGAGAATATGGGGCTGGTGCTTTCCGGCGGCGTCAACATTGAGATCGACGATCTGTGGGGAAACAAGACCATTCTCGGTCATGTGGATGCGGGCCAGCTTTTTGCGGAGACCTATGCCTGCATCCCGGGAGAGCCGCTGATGGTGTCCGTAGTCGCCAGCGAGAAGAGCAGCGTTTTGTTCTTGAACGCAGGGAAGCTGATCACCACCTGTCAGAGCTCCTGCACCCACCACAACAAATTGATTCAGAACCTCCTGCAGATCTCGGCCCAGAAAAACCTCGCTCTTTCCCGCCGCAGTCTGCACACCTCTTCCAAAACCATTCGGGGCAGGCTGCTCTCCTATCTTTCGGAGCAGGCCAAACGCAGCGGCAGCTACCGCTTTACGATCCCCTTCAACCGGCAGCAGCTTGCCGACTATCTGGGCGTTGACCGCAGCGCCATGTCCAATGAATTGAGCAAGATGCAGCGGGAAGGTATTTTGCTCTACCACAGGAATTCCTTCGTCCTCGAGAAGCTGAACTATAGGAAGCTGTCCGCAGAAGAAAAGAAATGACTGAAAAAGATTGCAGAAAAGTCGGGCTTGCTCAAAAATCCAACACCACAGCGGGGGAGGAAATAAGAAAATGGCAAATCAGAACTTGAGAGAATAGCATGAAAGAAAATATTGTAGCTAAGCTGACGCTGAAAAATGATAAATATGCCTGCGCCCTTGCCGATAAAATGATATCGGAAAGTCAGGAAACCGATGAATGGTACGAATATTTTGATGACTTTGCTTCTTTGCTCAGTCATCCAAAATCATTGGTAAGAAACCGAGCATTGTATATTCTTGCGGCAAATGCTCAGTGGGACGAGGAAAATCGCTTTGATTTCATTTTTTCTGATTTCCTTGCTCATGTAACAGACGAAAAGCCGATTACGGCCAGACAGTGCATAAAGGCTCTTGCACAGGTGGGCGCTGCAAAACCACAGTATATTCCAAGAATATTGTCTTGTTTGCAGGGCGCTGATGTATCAAAGTACAAGGACAGTATGCGCCCTCTGATTGAAAAGGATATAGCAGAAACGGAAAAGATATTAAAAGCTCTCCAATCGGGGAGCTGTGGAGGTACATGATGAATACAATGTTAGTTGTGACGGATATGGATAAAACCGTTGAATTTTATAAAAGAGTTTTAGGGCTTCAGGTAGTCATGGACTTTGGCGCAAACAAGACCTTGACGGGCGGTTTAGCCTTACAGGCGCTGGAAACATACAAGGAATTTATTGATACAAGCGATATTTCTTTCGGTGGCAATAATTTTGAACTTTATTTTGAAGAAGATAATTTTGATAAATTTGCAGATAATCTTCAAAAGTGCAATGTCCAATATGTTCACCCGGTTAAGAAACATTCGTGGGGACAGCGTGTGGTTCGTTTCTATGACCCGGACAGGCATATTATCGAAGTGGGCGAAAATATGAAAGCGGTCTGCAAAAGATTTATAGACAGCGGAATGACGCCGGAACAGACAGCAGAGCGCATGGACGTACCTGTTGAATATGTGAATGAATGTATGCAGTGGAGGAAGCAGTAGAAATACAGTTACGGGAAACCGAACAGAGCAAAAGGCAGAATTTGCGGGGCTGATATTTATGAAAGGATTTGAACGAAAAAATCAATTATTCTCTCTTTGCGGATTGAATTGCGGGTTGTGTCCTATGCTGTTAGGAAATTATTGCGGCGGTTGCGGCAATGGTAATCAATCATGTGGATAGCAAAATGCAGTCTGGAGCATGGAAAGGTTGAATATTGCTATGAGTGCAAACAATATCCATGCGAAAAATATCAACGCATTGATGAATATGACTCTTTTATCACGCACAGGCGGCAAAAGGCGGATTTAGAAAGAGCGCAGAGCATAGGTATTGCGCAATATAATCTTGAACAGCAGGAAAAAATACAAATTCTCTCCCACTTACTCTCTAATTATAATGACGGACGCAGAAAAAATTTCTTTTGTGTGGTTGTCAATTTATTAGAACTTTCGGAATTACGAGAAGCAATGAAGCAAATACGATCCAATGATGAATTGTCCTTACTATCATTTAAGGCGCAATGTTCGTATGTAGCAGAGGTGTTTCAAAAGATTGCCGACAGGAGAAATATAAAGTTGCAGCTTGTCAAGAAAAAGTAACTTACATCTTGTTCGTGGGAAAACAGCAAAGCCAGCCGAGCCAGTCAACGGCAAAAGGCGATACTGAGGAGTTAGAAATCGAGTATCTGTCACTTACCGAAGAAAATACTTTGGCGATTGAACAATAGCAATAGCAGGGGTTATGCCACGACACATTCGGAAGAAAAGCATGCGAAGGTGATACCTTGAAAAAATAGGTTCTATGCCATTATGTGACAACAAGATCCGAACCAAGATACGGTTTATGTAGTTGCGGCTAAGGAAAAGTACAGTTTACAAGGGACTACACAGGGTAGGTATCTGACGGGAGGGGTGCCGCCAGTCAGATTTTCCATGTGATGTTCAAGCTGTCGCTTGTGGCGGCTATGGTGGTGATCATCAAATCCACCACACGCCGCTTGTCATCAAAAGATACATTCTCCCAGGTATCGAGGTAGCCGGAAATCTGGCTGACCTGTTCCGGGCTGATGGCCTCCACAGTCAACTCCGCTATCCTTGCCAGAAGTTCCTGCTTGCGCCCGTCCAGTTCCGCTATCTTCACATTCACATAGGAGAACAGGACATTGTTTGCCCCCGTCAGACTGTCCACCAGCTTTTCAATCTCGCTGTCTACATGGGCAAGTTCCACTTGCAGGGCGGTGATTTTCGGGTTTGCCTTTGCCGCTTTCTTTTTTCCTGTCAGCGTCTTGTAGCTTGCCAGCTTCTTTACCATCTGCTGATAAACAACCGCTTCCAGTTCCGAAGTGATGATTTTCCCACAGCCAGGACAGCTTTTATTGTCCAGCCGTTTCGTGCAGCGGAGATACTGTTTGCCGGAGGGATTGTAGATACTCATAAGAGCATACCCGCAATTCCCGCACTTGATTTTTCCTGCCAGCCATGTGTGGGTGGCTTTCCGGGCAGACTGGATTTTCATGTTGTTCATCAGCTTCTTGCGGCAGGTCAGCCAGGTGTCGGAGGGGACGATACCCTCATGGGGAGCCAGTACCAGCATTTGGTCTTTTAAGTCGTTTTTCTTGCTGGCCTTTACATCTCGCCCTTGATACAGATAGCAGCCGTTCATGCCCGTAAAATCGGCAACGTCATTGACAATGACTGTACCTTGACTTTTGAAAAATTCGTACACATCAAGGTCTGCCTGCACATAGACAGGATTGCGTAACATCTGCGCCAGCGTGGGGCGTATCAGCTCTTTGCCATGGAACAAAATCCCCTGTTCGGCAAAGTACCGGGTAATGTCCCCGTAGGAAGTTGTGGGCTGGGCGTACATCTCAAACATCAGCCGGATATTGGCCGCTTCCTCCGGGTTTACCACCAGCTTCTTTGTGTTGATACCGTCCATCTTGATAGGCTCCGTATGGAAGCCGTAAGGGGCTTTCCCGCCCATCTTAAAGCCCCGCTGACTGCGGGAGTAGTAAGCGTCCGTTACCCGCTTCTGTATCGTTTCCCGTTCAAGCTGGGCGAACACGATACAGATATTCAGCATGGCCCGTCCCATCGGCGTGGAGGTATCAAACTTTTCCGTAGAGGACACAAACTCCACATTGTACTGCTGGAACAGCTCCATCATGTTGGCAAAGTCCAGAATGGAACGGCTGATACGGTCGAGCTTGTAAACCACGACCTTTGCAATCAAGCCCCGCTTGATGTCCCGCACCAGTTCTTGAAACTTCGGACGGTCTGTGTTCTTGCCGCTGTACCCTTTGTCTGTGTATTCCTTGCAGTTACCGCCTTTCAACTCGTATTTGCAAAATTCAATCTGGCTTTCAATGGAAATGCTGTCCTTTTTGTCTACCGATTGTCTTGCATAGATTGCGTCTATCCGATTGTTCATATTGTCGCTCCTTTTCTTAAAAAAGAAACGGAGCTGCTGACAGTTCTATTATACCGCCAGCAGCCCCGCAAATCAATGATGGGTTTGGAAAACCTTATGTCCCGGCTTCCTCACTCTCCCGCTTGTCGGCGTACTTGCGGAACACCTCATAAAGCTGCTGTTCCAGTTCCCGGCGTTTGGCTGCTTCCTGTTCCGGCGTGAACACCGGGGAGAGATTTTCCAGTGTGATTTCCTTTCCCTGAAAAGTCACGATTTCGATTTCCTTTTTGTATCTGATATTACTTATAAGATCACCTTTCCTTTCCATGCTGCCGCTGTTGCCGTTTCAGTTCCGCTAAAATCTCCGGCGGGATACGGTCAACCAGCCGCCGCATATCGTCCAGTTCGCTTTTTAACTTCGCCCGTTCCATCGTGTCATTCATCTTGCCTTTTTCGCTGGCCTTTGCCCTGACTTCCAGCTTTTCATTTTCCGCTAACAAGTCATTGATTGTGACCTTGTATTTTTTCAGTTGCCCGGAGAAGTTCTCCATCTGCGGAAACCACTTTTTCAGCATGGAGAGGGCTTCCTCTTTCTTCTTTCCGGCGTTCAGCGGGGTAATGCCGGAGAGAACCGCTTCAATGGCCCTCGCCTGTTTGGAGAGGTTGACCGCCTGTTTGAACAGCCGGGTGGGGATATGCTTCCGGCCCGTCTTGCTGGCGCTTTCCCCACGCTCCAGGTCGGGGTACTGCTCCACCATACAGGCGTGAAAATCGTCCTGCCACTTCGTCAGATTGGCCCGGTTGCCGATAATTTCTTTGGCGCACAGGCGGTTGTCCTTTGTCAGCGGCACAAAGACCAAGTGCAGATGGGGCGTTTTTTCATCCATGTGTACCATAGCCGAAACGATGTTCTCCCGGCCCACCCGGTCAATGAGGAAGTCCGCCGCCCTCTGGAAGTAGGCCGCTATCTCCTTTGGGGACTTGCCCTTGAAAAACTCCGGGCTGGCGGTAATCAGCGTGTCCACAAACCGAGTGCTGTCCTTGCGGGTGCGGCATCTGGCCTGCTCGATGCGGCTCTGAATGAAATGGTAGTAGCGGCCATCCGGCTTGACGATGTGGAAATTGTACTTGCTCCGGCTGGTGTCAATGTCCGGGTTGCTGGCGTACTGCTCCTTTTTCCGTTCATGGTGGGCTTCCAGCGGCCCCGCCGGGTGGCCCTTGTGCTTCTCAAATCGCAAAATTGCGTGTTGTGCCATTGAACTCCTTTCCCCATTCCATTCCTTTCCGGCGGGTTTTCCCGCCGAAAATATCTCTGATAGGATTGGAATGGAATGAATGTAAATAGATGGTTTTAATCTCTGTATTTCTATATACCGTCAGATTTCCGTACTTCAAGAGGATTGATTTTCGTACTCGCCAAGTACGGTTTTCAGCCCTCCGGCGTACCATAACCGGATTTCTTGAAGTCGGTGTTTGGAACCGCTTCATAGGATTTCGGGTAAATGCGGTTGGGTTTTCCACAGCCCTGTTTCTGGATTTCCACCAGCCCCGCATACTGCAACTCCCGCAGGGTGTTGACCGCTTTCTGCCGCCCGCAGCGGAGCAAAGCGACCACCTCGCAGATGGGGTAGTACAGGTAGACCCGCCCGTACTCGTCCGCCCAGCCGTTCTTCCGGGACAACTCCGCCCGGCGCAGGACAAAGGCATACAGCACCTTCGCTTCGTTGCTCAAGGGCTGGAATGTGGGTGCTTCAAAAAGGAAATTGGGGAGCCGGGTGAAACTGAACGCCTTTTCCGGCTGGTGAATATAAATCGTGTTTGTCATAGCGTGTTTTGTGGACGGTTAGAGGCCCGTTTTCCGGGGCGAATGATAAATGATACCAGCCGCCCCGGTTGAGGGCTTGCGGAGCCTTGCAAATCAAGGCTTTTCCCGCTCTTAACTGTCCACAGCAGACCTCCTTTTCCGTTCACTTTCTGTTTTCTGCCGCCTGTGAACTCTGGCGGCGCAGTCCGGGCAGTATTTGCCCCGGTTGGACTTCGGGACGAACACACCGCCGCACTCCGCACAGCGTTTCAAGTCCCTGTCCCGGTAAATCTCCGCTTCCAGCGTCCTGTCCAGCGGCAAGACCGCCCAGCGGAACCACTTGCAGCAGACGGAGAACGAAATCATCTGCGGACAGGCGCAGGTGTCGCCATCGTCCAGCGCAAGGCAGTTTCCGTCCTCGCAGTTGCAGCACTCCCGGCGTATCAGGCCGCTGGCTCGTCTCTTCTGGGGCGGGGTTATGCGGTAGGGGGAGCCGTCCGGCCTGTGTTCCAGCGGCGGCAGGTGTTGATAGGGTCTTTTGCTCATGCGTCCCTCCGTTTTCTTTGGCGTGTTCTGTTTCCAAGGTGCTTGTCCATCGATGAACTATCCCAAGTCTACACCTTTTTGACCGCCTGTGCCGTATATCCAAGAGGTAGGAAATCAGCCTGAAAAACTCCCTATTTCCACGCTCTCGGATTTGTGATATAATCAAAAAAAGATAAAAGACAAATTCAGGTTTCTGGTCTTCTTGCACAAAATAAAGGAGGAGCTATTATGCAAATTGTTTATATTCCAAGCGAATCAATGTCTGTTCAAGGTAAAAAAGATGAAATCTATAAAAGATATGGGAAAGACTGGAATATTAGAGAACAGGGAGGAGGTAACGGAAATTGGTTGTTGACCAGAAAAAGTGATGTGCTTGTAGATGGAAAAAGTTATCGTACTTTTGTACTTGAACACTACGGTAAATCCAAGCTGACAGCGAAGCTTGTTGATAAATTTCGTGAAGATGTAGCAAATGGTAAAATAAAACTGTAAATGCCTATGCCGTTATGCTATGAGCATAGTACATAGCATAACGGCTTCTCTTTCGTTGAGCTAGCAAGGAGGGTGAATATGTCTTTATCCATACAAGAGCGATTAAAAGACCTACGTGTGGAGCGTGGCTTGACGCTGGGGCAGCTTGCGGAGCAGACCGGGCTTTCCAAGTCTGCGCTGGGCAGTTACGAAACGGAAGACTTCAAGGACATCAGCCACTATGCCCTTATCCGGCTGGCGAAGTTTTACGGTGTGACCGCTGATTATCTGCTGGGGCTGTCTGAAATGAAAAATCACCCAAACGCCGATCTTGCAGACCTGCGTTTGAGTGATGAAATGATTGACCTGCTGAAAAGCGGGAGGATAGACAATACCCTGCTGTGTGAGCTGGCGGCGCACCCGGATTTCCCCCGGCTGATGGCTGACCTTGAAATCTATGTGAACGGAACGGCACTGAAACAGGCGCAGGGTGCAAACGCCATAGTGGACACGATGAGCGCAACTGTTATAAAAAAGCATAATCCTGGCATGAGTGATACGCAGTTAAGACAGCTTATCACCGCCCATATTGATGAGGACGAGTTTTGCCGCTATGTGATACAACGGGACATAAACGGGATTGCCCTTGCTCTGCGGGAAACACACAAGGACGATTTTTTCAGCGTCCCAGAGGATAACCCGCTAAAAGAAATGCTGGAAACTGCTGGTGAAATCGTCAGCCAGGACAGCGACACGGAACAAGCGTACTTGGCGTTTATCTGCAAACGGCTCAAGCTGAATTTTAGGAAGCTGTCAGTAGAAGAACGGAAGTGGCTGAAAAAGATTGCGGAAAAATCCGACTTGCTGAAGAATCCAAAACCGCAGAGAGGACGAAGATAAAAAATGCCTGAACGGCGGTTCTGGTTTTTCAGAACCACCATCCAGGCATTTTGTTTAGTAATAGAAAAAGGTGCAGTTGATTATTGCGTATTGTCAATCTCTCTCAAACCGGGTAGTAAAAATACGGCAAGCGCAACGATGATAATGCCAATTCCGCAAATGACAAACCATTTCTCAACTCCCAGCCGCTCCGCCAGAGGCCCGGAAATGACAAGGCCAAACGGCATGGCGAGGGAAGCGGCGCTTGTCAGTAGAGAAAAAACTCTCCCCAGATATTCTGGTTTGACCGTTTCTTGAAAAATCGCATTTTGCACACCGTAAAATGGAGCGGAAATTCCCATAACAGTACAGCACACAACAAAGACAAGAAATGCGTCTGGCGGCAAAAGCCCGGAGAGCATATTGCTAACGCCCATCAGGAGAACGGAAAGACCGATGGTGTACCGCCGTTTCTTAAAACCGCCCCAAATGCTCAGAATGACTCCGCCAAGCAGCATACCAACCGCAAAAGCAATTTCAGCGGCAGAGGCATGGGCCGGTGTTCCTTTGAAGTATGACATACAGATGAGAGGAAAAAGCGTACTGATTGGCATATAAAAGAACATATAAATTACACCAATCCAGAGCAGAGCAAAGAGGCCCCTGTTTTGCTTTAATACCACATACCCCTCTTTCATATCCTGTAAAAACTGTTGTCTTTTCGTTTCTGGACATAGTTCAGGCGTTGGTATGGACGAAATCGCAACAGTCACACAGGCAAGGATTGCACCCACAATATCTAACAATATAATTGCATTAAGAGGCCAAACAGCATATAAAAACGCTGCGGCAGCTGGACTGATAATCGCACTTACTGCTTGCATGGTCTGCGTGTAACCAGCGCATTTTGTAAGTTCCTCTTTTGGCACAATCATAGGTGTTGCTGCGCTGAATGCTGGAGAATGAAAAGCAGTTCCCGCACTTCGGATTAACAGGACAACCATAATAGACCATACGGGCAATTCCATGTAAAACGCCACCAGCGCCAGAATACCGCCAGCGGCGGCAATTATCAAATCCGCACCAATCATTACGCTTTTACGGCTGTGCCGGTCAACAAAAGCACCTGCAAACGGGCCTAAACAGGCTTGCGGCAAAAATCCAATCAGTGTTGCCGCCGTCAATATGATTGCAGAATTAGTTTTCGCAACCAAATAAAAGATAATGGCCATTTGCAAAATACCGCTGCTAATAAAGGATATTGCTTGTCCGGCAAGAAGTGTAAAATAAGTTTTTCTCCATGAATTGTTGTTTTGGGTCATAATGCGAACCTCCTTTTTTATTGCATTGTTCCTTTGTTTCTGCAATAAAAAGCAGGCGTTGTCCCACAGAGAGGGCAGACGCCTGCATAACAACAAAGCACGAAAAAACACCACGATACAGTTCAAAGACTGCTCGTGTCAAACCTACGTGTTCCTTTGCATACGCACGCAAAAAAAGCCCACCATCATGTGGAAAGGTACTTCTACTTTTTATTGCTTATTAGCGTACACAAATTAACACACGTAAGCCTCCTTCCAATCTCAAACTGTCGCACAGTATAACACACATCCGATAGACTTGTCAACCATTTTTAACCTTGTTTTCCATCTTGTTTTTCCATCTCTTACGGGCAGTAGCAAAGCCAGGCGAGCCAGTCAACGGTCAAGATGAACGGCGCTTTCAGCGCCGCCGTTGACAGTCTCGCCCGTCTTTGCTAATGGGTAATCAAGGCGGGAAAGCCATTTTAGGGCTTTCCCGCCCATTTCAATTTTGGGAGAAGAAAGGCCCCAAAATGAACGAGTGCGGCCAAACACTTTTAGGGATTGGCCACCTTGTCCACCCATCCAGCGGGGCGGCGGGGAACGGTCAAGGCCGGGCGTCAGCCCATTCATTTCAGCCTTGACGGTTTCCTGCCGTCCTGCTACTTTTCCCGGAGTGTGGCCACACATCTGGTCACGGTGTCCAGAGCTTTGGGACTTTTTGTCCCATAGGCCGGGGGCGGAGGACGAGGGACGGGGGCTTTCATAATACGCCCTGTCTGCTGCTGAAATCAGCCCTTTGTTTCCGGCTTACCAGCCCCAAACAAAGCCCTGCTTTCCTGCCGCGTCAAATGCCCTTGCCCTCCCCGGCGGCAACGGTATTTTCAGGGCAACGCCGACAGAGCGTATAACACACTACACTTTGCTCCGCAAAGTCGTGTGCCAAATGGGGCGCTGCCCCCTTTGGAAACCCCCGCAACAAACAGGTGCTATGCACCCAGCCGGGAGCATAGCGCCGTTTGTTGTCAGCAGCCCGTTTCACGGTCTGCGTGTAGTTCCTTGTAAACTGACCTAAATGAAAAAATAAACAAAATGATAAGGTGACGAAGATGAAAGAAAGGCTCTCTGTGAAAGGTACGATTGCAATAATATTATTGCTTATATCATTCGTATTATCTGCTTGTGCACCTGCAGACCGCAGCAACCGAACACCCGAATTTCTTAATAACATTGGAAAAACACTGAGCGAATTAAAAAAGGAGCATCCGGAAGGCGAATTGGTTGTAAAACCAGGTGGATTCCCGGATAATGCTGCAATATGTTTTGGAGACCCAGAGGCGGAATATGTTTACTACTTTTTTGGAGCACAGAGCGGCGATGCGGAAAAGGCCATGAATGAACTGGAGGATCAGCTGAAATGCGCTGGTTTTCTCTCCACTGCAAACATTCTTTTCCCGGACATGGAAGATGACATGTCCTTTGAAGCATTCTTCTCCTTGATTGGTGTGGACGATTATGAGTACATAGAAGATGATTCAGCTGCAGCAGGTTGGTTACGATTCACGTATCATGGTATGGAAGTGATGGTGAATACAAACGAAGTGAATGCTGCTGGGGGATGGAGTTTTACAGGAGAAGAAATCGTGAAGCGCAATGCTCCGGTGTCTATAGTAGACCCTGAAATATCAAATACCAATAGTGACTTAGCTGATGCAATACAGCCAGTTGTGAATACAGCAGAATTTGAAGTTTTAGAAAACGAAGATGGTTCTGTTACGATTGAACGCTACATAGGTTCCGGCGGGGATGTTGTTATTCCCGCAGAGATAGATGGAAAACCTGTTTCCGCTATTGGCAATGTATTTGGTACCATAGGTGCATTTCAGGACTGCACAAATGTCACTTCTGTAGTGATCCCTGATGGGGTCGTAGAGATTCAAGACAATGCATTTTATGGATGTACTAATCTGGAAGTAGTTACTGTTCCGTCCAGTGTTACACTTCTGCGTAATTGTGCGTTTACAGATTGTCCTAAGTTGCGTGCGATCTATTTTGAAGGTAATGCACCTGAACAAGCTAATTATGTATTTGATGCAACTGAAAACGTTATTATTTACTACCAGGAAGGGACTTCTGGCTGGAATGATCCTTGGTATGGTTGCCCTACAGAACAATACAGGCCCTCGGAAATATCGGCAGGCTTACCTTTCTAGTTTGCTATGTCCGACGTGGATGCCGATGGAAAAGAGAAATTGGTGTTGCTCTATGACCCGGGCGTTATGGCAAGTGCAATGGGGTATATCATCGGGCATGATGCCGAGGCAAAGAATATCTATATCCAACGGAAGGAGTTCCATGCATTTGTCTTTTGGCAGAATGGCAATCTGAAAGCCCTATCTTCCCATAATCAGACCTACGGAGAAATGTGGCCGTATGCACTTTACCGCTACCTGCCGGAGTGGGGTGCTTATGAGTTGTGAGGATATGCTCATCTTAGGACAAGGCTATTTTTGAGGTGAACGGTGTGCCTGTGCGTTATCCAAATGATGCAGATGCTTCCAGCACAGGGACGGTCTATTATGTTGGAAGCAACACTTGGGGTGTAACTCCTATGGGTGAGGCTGACTATATTGCGTGGCTTGAAACAAATAATGGAAACGCTTTGGAACTGAAAATCGAATATTTCTCGCTTACAGAAGAAAATATATTAACCAATGAAAAGAGGACGAATAATGAAAAAGATCCTCCCTGCCCTGCCCCTTGCCCTGCTCTTGACCGCCTGCGCCGGTCAGGAGGCACCCGCTACCTCTCCCGCGGACGTTTTGGCCGTCACCTCCCCCACGAAGGAGATGGAGCCCTCTACCGAGCCCCCCATCCCTGACTGGATGGCGGAGCAGCCGGTACCCGACTTCCTGACTCCAGAGCAGCAGGACTTGTTCCTCCGGGCTTTCAGCGCGGCCAATTTCCTCATGGGGTGCAATACCTCCGCCGTGGACGACTACCCTCTGGCCGACGGCAGCCAGCCGGACAAGAGCAACTATGAGACGGTGACCCTGGACAGCAGCCAGACTTATCTGCTGTCGGTGGGCCGGTTTGCCCGGTGGGACGACTTTGAGGCCATGCTGGACGGCCTTTTTACCCCGGCATACAAGGAGACTCTGCTGGCCGGCGAGATATCAGACGGCGCGTCCGTCCCTCTCTTCACCTCCACGGAGGACGGGCGGCTGTGCTATCTGGACGTTTCCCGGGGCAGTGATATGGAGTACGACATAGCGGACGCACCGGATGTCTATGAACTGATAAGCCAGAGCGACAGTGCGGTGGAGTTCGCCCTCATTGGGCACTATGCCGATTTGACGGTAGAGGCGGACGAGAATGGGACGCGACCCATCTACACCGAGGCCTATCCCATCCGCATGGAGCGCACAGGCGATGGCTGGCGGGTGGCCGAGTTCCACCTGCCCTATTGAGTTTTGTCAGATCAGAAAAGAAGAAGCTATTATGATTGAATATTATGGGGCTTTCCGTTTACTGGATACAGCAGACAGGCAACACCTGTGGGCAAACCTATTACACCCATACTGCTACTGCGCAGGGTCGGGTGCCCATTGCCACGAGTCACGGCTACGAAATTGATGACTCTGTCTGCGACCTTGACGGTGAGGGCACCACGGAGTTGATCTGTAATGTCACTTATGGTTTGACGCCGCAGCGCGCATCTATGTCTACCGCCTGCATGACGGTGTTGTGGAGCGAGGCTATATCGAAGAGGAGGTCATTTCCTCCCCAAGTGACATTTTGAGCGTTGGAGTGATAGCGGAGTGGTATGATGCCGAACAAAAGAAATTTCTGCTGATACTCACCAAGGAGGACGGTAGTACACAAACTCATGAGCAGAGTGATTATACGTATTTTGTATGGGAGAAGTATGCGGACATTATCGCCGCGTCTTCTGGACAGCAGAGCATTAACCCAACGGTTTCGTATTTTCAAAGAAATAGGGTGATGCCTTGGAAAATGAAAAATTGGTACTTTGTCCGATCTGCAAAAACAAGACACGAACCAAGATACGTCTTGGTACTGTACTTGAGAACTTTCCGTTGTTCTGCCCTAAATGCAAACGGGAAACGATAGTCAATGTCAAACAATTCAATACATCCATTATCAAAGAGCCAGACGCATAGACGCAGAGCCGATAACCACTCAGCCATGAGCTGCGGTTATCGGCTCTTTTATAGTTTTACAGGGAGATGCCTTTTGTTAGCTCTCATTTTCCATCCGCCTAACTCATCAAAAAAAGCTACTCTTTCCGATGGGATCAGTCCGGTGGCGGATGCGAAAATTGTCAGCTTTTAAGTGAATGTGTAATTTCCTGCGCCTGTGTGCCTTTGTGGTACACAGGCGCATTTTGTTTTGTCTG
>NZ_JBNPLQ010000043.1:0-14249 GCF_050313575.1 Candidatus Pseudoscillospira sp. SGI.172
TAAGGAGCAGGGCGGCCAGGAGCGATACAGCAATCTGGTGCTGCTCCACAGGCAGTATCTGCCCTTGCTGGCCGACCAAGATACTGCTGCTCTCAAGAGTATCTGCAAACAACTGGCTGTTACAAGAAAACAACTGACCAAAATCAACAACCTGCGTAGTGCCGCAAAATTAGCGGCAATCTGAACAACTTTCTATTGGTGATTGATTAAATGCCTGATAACACAATCGATGGAACGCCGGATGCGGTGAAAGTCGCATGTCCGGTGTGGAGTGGGGGAAAATCCGGCGATGACTTCAAAGGATTACCTATCACTATAGGCGGAAACGCTTTTGTACTGTGCCCTGATTGCCTATATCATTTTCGAGGCACCCGCCGAGGATCGGAACATCAATACCCTGGTGGATATGATTTCCGGCATGGACGTGAAAGAGGATGACGAGTCCTATATGAACGCGGTGGACTATATGTTTAAGGGCCTGGAAAGGCGCAAGCCGGATTGCTTTGCCGTAAAGCAGTACAAAAAATACAAATTAGCCAGCGGTGCTGTATGCTTTAGAAGACTTCTTAATCAGTCGGTTAGGAAGTCGCCTAAAACATACAACCTTACATAATCGAAGAAAGGAGACAATCGCATGAATACAAGAATGATAACTGCCCTGTATGAGCGACTAAGCCGTGATGATGACTTAGAGGGCGAATCCAACAGCATATCCAATCAAAAAAGCCAGTTGGAAGACTACGCCCGTTCTCAGGGCTTCCCGAATCCAGTCCATTTTACGGACGATGGCATAAGTGGCACTTGCTTTGACCGTCCCGGATTTCTGGCAATGATGAAAGAAGTCGAAGCCGGACGAGTGGAATATCTGCTGATAAAGGACATGAGTCGCCTTGGGCGTGACTATCTGAAAGTCGGTCAGATAATGGAAATCCTCCGACAGAAAGGTGTCCGTCTCATTGCCATCAATGACGGCGTGGACAGTGCCAGAGGGGACGACGATTTTACCCCGTTCAGAAACATTATGAACGAGTATTACGCACGAGATACAAGCCGCAAAATTCGCTCCACTTTCCAGTCCAAAGGTAAATCCGGCAAGCACGTCACAGGGACAGTCATTTATGGCTATCTCTGGAATGAAGCCAGAGACCAATGGCTTGTGGACGAATATTCCGCAGGGATTGTGAAGCGTATCTTTGCCATGACAATCGAGGGCATGGGTCCTTATCAGATTGCCAGCAGGCTGAAAGAAGAAAAGGTACTCATTCCCTCTGCTTATCTGGCGACACACAACGAGGGCGTGAACAAAAACAAGACATTCAAGGATGTATATGGTTGGGGTTCTTCCACCATCGTCAACATACTGGACAAGCGTGAATATCTCGGTCATACCGTCAATTTCAAGACCCGAAAGCACTTTAAGGACAAGAAAAGTCATTATGTGCCGGAAGATGAATGGACGATTTTTGAGGACACCCACGAAGCTATTATTGACCAGGAGACTTTCGACCTTGCACAGAAAGTCAGAAGCAAAGTCCGCAGATACCCGGACGGATGGGGCGAAGTCGCACCGCTGACGGGCTTGATGTATTGTGCGGATTGCGGTGGCAAGATGTATGTTCACCGCACCAACAACGGCAAGCGTATCTCACAGTACACTTGCTCCCAGTACACCAAAGTCCCTTGTGGAACGCTCTGCAAGACACAGCACCGCATCAATGAAAGCGTGGTTCTGGAACTGATTTCAGATCTGCTGAAAGCCATTGCCGAGTATGCACAGCATGACCGAGTCGAATTTGTCCGTGTGGTGCAGGAAGCACAGGACAGTCATTTTGCTTCTGATGTAAAAAAGAAGCGAAACAGGCTGACCGCAGCACAGAACAGACTGAACGAACTGGAAGTCCTGCTCTGCAAAATCTATGAGGACAACATCCTGGGCAAGCTGCCGGATACCAGATATGCCACTCTGGATGCACAGTACGGCAAGGAACAGGCTGAACTGAAATCCGAGGTGAAAGCTCTGGAAGAATTTCTGGAATCCCACGAAAAAAACAAGAAGTCCGCAGAACGCTTTATTTCTCTGATTGAGAAATATGAGAACTTCGATAATCTGACCATTGCCATGCTGAATGAGTTTATTGATAAAATCCTTGTCCATGAGCGTGACCGCAAAGGCAGCATCCAGACCACGCAGGAAATCGAGATTTATTTCAACTTCGTTGGCAAGTTTGTACCACCCCATTTCATGGAAGAGGAACTGACCCCAGAAGAACTGGAAGAAATCCGTAAACGTGAGGAACGCAAGGACAGACTGCATCAGAATTATTTGAAGCGAAAAGCAAGCGGTGCACAGAAACGCTATGAGGACAAAATCAAAGCCAAGAAAAAGGCTGAGATGGATGCCAAGAATAACGCACTTCGAGCCGAAGATGTGGCAAAGGGCGTATTTGTCCCCGTCAGCAATATGCCGAAGTTAGAACCGAAAATCGCACCGCAGAAAGGAGCTTGAGTATGTGGATAGTACGATTTATCCGTAAGGATGCCAAGCCCGATGAAGAATACTTCTATCACTCGCAGGGTGAAGCGGAATATCATCGTGATCTGTTCCAGAACGATGATTCTGGACTATATGAAAAAATTGAAGTTATCAATGAAACAGATTTATAAGGAGGTTGCTATGGAACTGAATTTTATAAAGTGCGGCGACTACTACATTCCTGACATTAAACTGAGGAATCCCAATATCCGTCTCGGAAAATGGGGGCGTATGCGAAAGGAGTATCTACGACTGGCACACCCTGCCACTTTCTCCGATATGGTACTGTCTGAAACGCTCTACGAACATTGTGCGGAGATTGAAGCCGCTGCCAAGAGCCGGATGAACATCATTCTTCCAAAGCTGATGGAATACTATGGCGTGACCGAGAAGCTCAAAGCAGAAAATCAGCTTGAATGGATTCGCCAGATGAACGCTTGTGTGGTACAGGCAGAGGAAACCATCAAAGCCGAATTGATTTACTGCTGAGAAAGGAGCGAAGAAATATGATTTTAGAAGCATTGTTCAATGGTGGGATTTATGCAAGCGAGGACATTGTGCCGAAGTCTGACAAGTTCCGACAGACCGCCGCACATATTTCCGAAACCATGACCTATTTCGAGGGAAAGCTGAGCAAAGAGGACTACACCCTGCTTGAAAAACTCTGTGACAGCCATGCGGACGAGAGCAACATGACAAACGAGTGTCAGTTCAAGTATGGGTTCACAATGGGAGTTCTGCTGATGTGCGAAATCTTCCACAGCCCATTCTTCCCACATACCGAGTAAGGAGAAAAACATGGCTCTGATAAAGATATTTTTTAAGTTACTGGTACTGCCGCTGATTGCGGCAGTCACCCTGATACAATGGGTCGGTATCTTCCTCACGCAGTTCTCGACCGTCATATTCAATCTGCTTGCAGGGCTGATGTTCCTGATAGCGGTTGCCGGATGGATGTTTGGTATCGGCACAGGAGCAGATACACTCCGAATGCTGGCGATTGCCTTTGTGGTCTTTATCATCCCTCATATTGCTGAATGGTTGATTATCAGAATAGCCGCCATCAATTACGGACTGCGTGAATTTATCAAGTCCTGACCCAACAATTTCATATCGACAACAAAGCGACAGGTATTTCCTTGTGAAGTCTCTGTCGCTTTTATTTTTACCAATATTCAAGGAGGAAAAATCAATGAGAATGTCTATGAATGAGAAGAAAGCCCTTTATGCCTTTGGCTGTCCGAACCGTGATGCCACCGTTGAACGCTTGCGTTTTGCGGCGGCACTTGCTCCCGATCCTGCGGCAAAGAAGCTGTTCTTCACTCTGGCAGTCAAGCTGAGTGACGAAAGCTGCGACAGATGGTATCGCTGTTTCTTCTACAACATGAGACTGGAAGTGGAACACTTCGCCCAACACAAGTACCACTCCGACAATCAGCCGATTTCCATTAGGGAGAGATTGCATGAGTAAGCTGACGAAGTACGAAAAGGAAACCATCGTCCTGTTTAACGAGGGTGAGGACGCAGCACACATCCAGACCTACAACGCCGGATTGAGGAACAGACTGGAGACGTTCTCCAAGAAGCACCCCGACCTTTGCCGACTGGAAAAGACCCACGAGCAAGGCGGCGTGTCCTATGTTCTGGACAAATCCCGACTGTCCATCCGTCTGCAACCGCCGTATAGCGAGGAACGTAGACGAAAAGCAAGCGAGAACGCCAAGCAAAACGGTTTCGCCAGTCAGACGGAATAATGTAGCGTTTAGGGTTGATATGCGGTCAAAATGTCGGGTCTGCATCCGATGTTTTGACCGCATCTACATAAGGGAAGATAAAGTATCGTCCTACACCAAAAGCATGAAAAAGAGCGTTACACAACGATTTTATGGCTTAAAGCAATCTCATCGACGCGGTAAAAATAAATTTGAGAATTTAGAATTTTATTTGTAAATTTGCGTAAAAATATTGAATTTCAGAGATTTTTGTGATATAGTAAATTAGTTTGACAAGGAGGTGCCCTTATGGTTGTTAGCTATGATAAACTTTGGAAGATGCTAATCGACAAGAAAATGAAGAAAGTTGATTTAATGCGAACGGCAAAAATAAGTAGCAACGCCTTGGCACACTTGAGCAAAGATGAATCTGTTTCGGTCGAAGTTATCGGAAAGATTTGTTTAGCTTTAGAGTGTACTCCAAATGATATTATGGAGTTTTCAAACAATGTAACTGAGGAGAGTACCAGCAAATGAAAATGTTATCTCTGTTTTCTGGCTGCGGTGGAATGGACATCGGTTTTGAAGGAGACTTTGTTTGTCTCAAAAAATCCATTAACAGCGACCTTCATCCCGATTGGATAAAAGAAACTTTGGGTGATTGGGTTCGTGTCGCACCTACAATCTTTGATACTGTTTTTGCAAATGATATTCGTCCAGATGCAAAAGCAGCATGGGTGTCCTACTTCGGTCAGCGTAAGGACAACGCCAACGATATTTATCATCTTGATAGTATTGTTGATCTCGTCAAGCGAGCCAGAGCCGGAGAAAAAGTATTTCCAGACGATATTGATATTGTAACAGGCGGTTTTCCATGCCAAGACTTTTCTGTTGCAGGAAAACGCCTTGGATTTAATTCTCAAAAAAGCCATCTCGGAGTTGCCTTAACGGGTGATGAACCGTCGGTAGAGAGCCGCGGGCAACTTTATATGTGGATGCGAGAAGTTATTTCCTTGACCAGTCCAAAACTCTTTATTGCTGAAAATGTTAAAGGGCTGACTAACCTTGAAGATGTCAAGGAAATCATTGAACACGATTTTGCAGAAGCTGGCAATGGTGGTTATATTGTTGTTCCTGCAAAAGTATTGTATGCGCCAGACTATGGTGTTCCCCAGTCTCGTGAGCGTGTAATTTTCTTTGGATTTAAGAAAAGCGCAATGACGGAAGATGCAAAAAAAGCATTAACACAAACTGTAATTCCCGAACAGTACGACCCATATCCTGTAAAAACGCATGGGGATAAACTTTATCCGATAGTAACTTGTGCTGATGCATTTATCGGTTTAGCAGAACCAGAAGAAAGCACCGATATTTCACAAAAGAAATATTCACAGGCGAAGTATATGGGGTCGCATTGTCAAGGTCAAACAGAAATTAAACTTGATTCAGTCGGTCCGACAATCAGATCTGAACATCATGGTAACATCGAGTTCAGAAGATTGAGTACCGAACATGGTGGTAAACACATAGAGGAATTAGAAGCAGGGCTGAAAGAAAGAAGATTATCTATTCGTGAGTGCGCACGCATACAGACATTTCCCGACGATTATCAATTCATTTTGAAGAAAACGGAATTTAACAAGGGAGTATCTTCAAGTGATGCATATAAGATAATCGGAAATGCCGTTCCTTGTGTTTTAGCATACCATATTGCCAAAACAATCGAAGCAAAATGGTTGCTTTACTTTGAGGAGGATGAGATATGATAGTATCAGTAAATCCAAAACCAGCTATGCCGGAGTTTGTTTCATTAATGAAACGAACTGACGAACTTCTCAATCACGATGCGCTTCAAAGACCAAGGTATTACGCAAGTCGTGGTGGCAATCCTCTGGAGGATGATGTGAAAGCTGCGCTTGATGAATGTGCCAAAGGAACACCGTTTGAAAACACTATCGAAAAAGTATCTGGGCAAAAATTTCCGGACATTGTAGCAGCTAAGTTTTACGGTGTTGAGGTCAAGAGTACGAAAGAAAATCATTGGACTTCGACAGGAAGTAGCATTTTAGAATCTTCAAGAATTGCAGATGTCGAAAGAATTTTTATGACATTCGGAAAACTTGGCGGCAATCCAATCGAGTTCATATCAAGACCTTATGAGGAATGTCTGTATGGTATCGCCGTAACACATATGCCAAGATATTTGATTGACATGAGACTAAAGCAAGGCGAAACTATTTTCGATAAAATGGGCATTCCGTATGATGAGCTAAGGTTAATGGAAAATCCCGTTGCGCCTGTTTCAAAATATTACAGAAGTCAGTTGAAACCGGGCGAAAGTCTATGGTGGGCTGGCGATGCCGCAGACGAAACCGTATCTGCTACTATAAGACTTTGGAGCAAAGTTCCAACAGAGGAAAAACGAAGATATACTGTTTATGGTTGTGCTAATTTCCCAGAAATTTTCGGTGGGAATTATGACAGATACGCATTGTGGCTTACATCGCAAGGTGTTGTTGACCCTCATATCAGAGACCAATTTTCTGCGGGTGGACAAGAGCCAATGCTTCTTTCTGACGGTTCAATAGTGAAGTTCCCTGGTGTTTATAGACGAGTAAAGGACAACATGGACTTCTTTATTAAAATCATGTGTCAAGAAAACACGCAAGCATTTGTCGAGCGTTCGACACTTGATGCCTATGCACTAAACAAAAGGCTAATTGCGTGGGCAGATGCAGTTTCACGTGTTTCAAAAATGGATTACGCTATTTCGATGGATGCATTAAAAACAATGTTCTGGGGCAGAAATGGTGGTAATTTCCCAAAATAAATAATGACTAAGCCAAAGGCGATCAACCGTAAAAAGTTGGTCGTTTTTGTTTTACCCATTATTACGAAAGGAGTTGACCCTATGCCCAACGAGAAATTGGAAAAGCTGAAACACGACCAGTATGTTGCGGAGCGAAAGCTGACCGCAGCCAAGCACAGGGAGAAAAGACTGGAAAGTGAAATCAAGCAGCTTACCCGAAGCGAGCGAACCCACCGCCTTTGCACTCGTGCCGGAATGCTGGAAACCTTTTTAAGAGAGCCAACCGTTCTGACCGATGATGATGTGATGGAGCTTCTGACTTTCATCTTCCACTGCGAAGCGGTTCAAAAGAAGCTGGATTTTCTGATTGAGAACCGAAAGAAAACAGAGCAACCGAACGGGAGCTGAAAAACCCTGTTGGAAAACAGGGCGCAATTATACACCACCTAAAGTTGGTGCATTGCGTTCTGCCGAAAGCCCCTGCCGGAAGCCGATGATTTTTGCAGAAGTCATCTCTGCTCCAATCATCCAGAGGAATCTACACTTCCCCTGCGCTGGCTTTGCCAGCTACCCCTTTGTGGACTTGCCGCCCAGGAACGATTGCAAGCAATCATTCTTGGGCAACAAGTAATAATGCCTACTATCATTTTGAAACCAGATGCAGTATAATGGGAGCAAGCGAAAAATAGAAGTTTACGCATTATTCGTCTATGAACAAACTGCTGAGAAATCCAGAATTTATGCGGATGTTACGAATCGTATCACGCATGTGAAAGCCTGTTTCTTTCCATTATTCATGTCTTTTGATATTTTGGATTCAGCCGAAAGGCAAATTCAAAAGTGAAAGGATTAAGAATATGAAAGAGAATGGGAAAAAGTCATTGATTATCGGTAGTGTATTTACAATTGCGTTTATTGTTTGGACGATTTTAATACAAACAGTAGATGTACAGCCGGTTGGACAAAACAGAACGGATGTAGGGTTTGCAACTTGGAACCTTTGGTTTCATAAACTGACAGGTGCCAACATGTTACTATATACAATTACAGATTGGTTGGGGCTTGTACCCTTATTTGTATGTTTGATATTTGCCGGAATGGGCTTCTGTCAGTTGCTGCAAAGAAAGAATCTTTTTAAGGTAGATGCTGACATTATAATTTTGGGAGTTTATTATGTGATCGTGATTGGATGTTATCTCTTGTTTGAGGCAATCCCAGTTAATTACAGACCGATACTTATGAATGGGGTTATGGAGGCTTCATATCCGTCGTCAACAACGCTTCTTGTGGTAACAGTTATGCCGACATTGGTCGAGCAGGCACTTCGAAGAATGAAGAAGAATACTTTAAGCAAAGTAATAGCAGTAGGTTCTATTGCCTTTTCTTTATTTATGGTGGTCGGACGATTGGTTTCAGGGGTGCATTGGATTACAGACATTATTGGCTCAATGCTTTTTAGCCTGGGACTGTTTCTGATTTATAAAGGTTTAGTACAGGTCTTTCTTTGCAAGGAAATGAGGTAGGAGGTTGTACTTTGGAATTTAATGAAAAATTACAGGAACTTAGAAAAAATAAAGGACTGACACAAGAGGAGTTAGCAGAAGCACTTTATGTGTCAAGAACAGCTATTTCCAAATGGGAATCCGGCAGAGGATATCCGAACATTGACTCACTAAAGGAAATATCTAAGTTCTTTTCGGTGACTATTGATGAGTTATTGTCTGGAGAAAAGCTGCTTTCCATTGCAGAAAAAGAGAATAAAGCGAACCTTCAAAGAATGTGCAGTTTGCTTTTTGGAATTGTGGATTTGTTTTCTTTTATGCTGATTGTATTGCCTCTTTATCCGAACCCAATTAACGGATATATTTATTCGGTGAACCTATTTTCATATACTGACACAGCATTCTTTAATATAATACTGTATTGGGTCTCTTACCTTGCTCTGATTGTTATGGGAATCACAAAAATTGCTTTGACACAGCTCAAAACAGAAAGGGGACAAAGCATTATAACGAGCCTTTCACTGGGATTGAGTATTTTAACTGTATTGTATTTAGGCATGGCAAGAGAAGCGTATGCAATTACAGTCGCATTTATGTTGTTGCTAATAAAAGGCATACTGCTTCTAAAATATACCCAAAATTCGTAAATTTCCAGTTCCACGCATCATAATGACAATTTAATAATGACTAAGCCAAAGGCGATCAACCGTAAAAAGTTGGTCGCTTTTATTTTATCCATTATCGAGAAAGGAGTTGATGAAAATGCCCATACCACATCTGAACATACGAATTGTTCAGAGAAGCAAAGGCAGTTCTGCTGTTGCCGGAGCTGCCTATCAAGCCGGAGAAAAATTGTTTTCCGAGTACGATCAGAAAAACAAAGACCACCGCAGAAAACAAAAGGAAGTTGTTTACACGGAAATCATGCTTCCGGCAAATGCTCCACCCGAATATGCCGACAGAGAAACGCTCTGGAACTCAGCCGAGGAGGTGGAGAAGCAATGGAACTCACAGCTTGCAAGGCGTTTCGTTGTTGCCCTGCCGAGAGAAGTTCCCCTTGAAATGTGTCCGCAGATGTTACAGGAATACTGCGAGGAGTACTTTGTCTCCAAAGGAATGTGTTGTGATATTGCAATCCATGACCCCGACCCACCGGGACACAATCCCCATTGTCACATCATGCTGACTATGCGAGCCATTGATGAAAATGGAAAGTGGATGCCAAAGAGCCGAAAGGTTTATGACCTTGACGAGAACGGCGAGCGTATCAAACTTCCCTCCGGCAGATGGAAAAGCCATAAGGAAGATACTGTTGATTGGAACGAACAGTATCACGCCGAGGAATGGAGACACGGATGGGAAGTTATCCAGAATAAATATCTGGAGCTTGCCGGAAGTCCCGAACGAGTGGATATGCGTTCTTATGCCAGACAAGGGATTGATGTTATCCCGACAGTCCACATGGGAGCCGCTGTCTCTGCTATGGAACGCAAAGGCATTGAAACCAATATCGGTAATCTCAACCGTGACATCAAATCTGCCAACAGTCTGATGGCAGCCATCCGCAAAACCATCAAGTCTCTGCTTGAATGGATTGCTGATGTAAGCGAAGCCACGAAAGAAGCTCTTGCTGAAATGAAAGAACAGAACGCATCCCCGACACTTGCCGGATTGCTCAATGAGTATCTTAATGTCAGAAAAGAGGAACGCCGGGACTGGTCTCGCTACGGACAGAACAAAGGCAGTCTTGCTGATGTGCAGGCAGTTTCCAAAGCTGTCGCATATTTGAGAGACCACAATCTCTACACGCTGAAAGATTTAGATGAAGCTCTGCAAGAAGTGAATGGCAGAGCCGCATCAATCCGAAGTGCGATTAAGACAGCCGAGACCCGAATGAAAACCATCACGCAGATTCAGAAAGCGGTCTCCGTCTGCAAAGAGCACAAAGCAGTCAAAGACAAGTATCTGAAAATCGGATGGAAAGCGGCACAGGCAGTTTACGCTGAGACTCACAAGGACGCTCTTTCTGCTTTTGACAAATCGTTCCGTTACCTCAAAAAGCAAGGACTTGACCTTCGTGTAGATCTGACTGCGTTGCAATCAGAATTTGACACTCTGGAAAAGTCCGTTGCAGAAAACAATGCGAAGCTGTCCGAGGTCAAAGCCGAGCTTCAGCCACTGAAAGATGTCCGCTACTGGATAAGCAAAGTCATCGAGCCGGAACAGGGCGAGGTTGAAAAGAAGCCGGAGCCGAAGCACTCCGTCACGGAAAAGATGAAGTATCTGCAAGAGCAGAAAAAACAGCTGGAGCCGAAATCTCCGCAGCACAAACAGAAAAAACAGAATATGGAACTCTAACACGGCACTTGCCTTTTTCATTGTGAAAAGTCGAGTGCCTTTTTTCGTTTCAGAGAGGAAGTGATGATTTGAATGTATTTGAAGCAGTAAAACCCAATATAAGCACCCGACAGGCGGCTGAGATGTACGGCATCAAGGTCAACCGCAACGGCATGGCAGTCTGCCCATTTCACAATGATAAGAACCCAAGCATGAAAGTCGATAAGCGTTTTCATTGCTTTGCTTGCCAAGCTGACGGAGATGTAATTGACTTCGTTTCCCGTCTGTGCGGTCTGCCCTGCAAAGAAGCAGCTATGAAACTGGCTGACGATTTTGGTATCAGCTATGACAGCAGACACAAGCCGACAGTCAGACCCCATATCCGAGAACCTACTGCCGAGCAACTTTATCAAAAAGAAGAAGCACGATGTTACAGAGTGCTGACAGATTATTTTCATCTTCTGCGAAGATGGGAGACCCAACACGCACCGAAACAGCCGGATGATGTGTGGCATCCGCTGTTCGTGGAAGCCCTGCAAAGAAAAAGCCATATCGAATATCTCATTGATACTTTGATTGACGGCACGAAAGAAGAAAAACAGGCTCTTGTAGCGGAGCAAAGAAAAGAGGTGATGAAACTTGAACAACGAATTGCAGAATACCGTGGACGAAGTCCGAAACAGTTTGGAGCAGAGCCAGAAAGGTAAGGTCTATAACACAGCCGCCAATTACAAGAGGGTTCTGCAATGCGACCCTCTGCTAAAAGGTGCTATCCGAAAAAATCTGCTGACGGAGCGAATTGATATTGTAAAGCCCCTCGGCTGGTATCGTGACAGTACCACCCTAACCGATGTGGATATAAAGTATCTGGTTCTGTATTTTGAAGAAAACTACGGACTGACTGTTGAAAAGAAAATCGTGGATGCGATAACGGTGATCGCCAACGAAAACCGTTATCATCCAGTCTGCGATTTTCTTAATTCTCTGAAATGGGACGGACAGGAACGCATCCGCCATTGTCTGCATCATTTCCTCGGTTCAGAAGAAAACGAGTACACTTATGAAGCATTGAAGCTGTTTATGCTCGGTGCAATCTCACGAGTATTCAAGCCGGGATGCAAATTTGAAGTCATGCTCTGTCTGGTAGGTGGTCAAGGTGCAGGAAAGTCCACATTCTTCCGTCTGCTTGCCGTCAATGATGACTGGTTCTCTGATGATTTGAAGAAACTGGACGATGATAATGTCTATCGCAAGATGCAAGGGCATTGGATAATCGAAATGTCTGAAATGATTGCCACAGCAAACGCCAAGAGCATTGAAGAAATCAAGTCCTTTCTGAGCCGACAAAAGGAAACATACAAGATACCGTATGAGACCCATCCGGCAGACAGAAAGAGACAATGCGTGTTTGGAGGTTCTTCCAATACACTTGATTTTCTTCCGCTTGACCGTACAGGCAACCGCCGCTTTCTTCCTGTCATGGTCTGCCCGGAACAGGCAGAGGTTCACATTCTGGAAGATGAAGCTACATCCAGAGAATATATCATTCAGATGTGGGCAGAAGCGATGGAGATTTACCGAAGCGGCAATTTCAAGCTGAAACTCAGCCGTTCAACAGATGAATTTCTGAAAGCCCATCAGAAAGAGTTCATGCCGGAGGACACCAAAGCCGGACAGATTATTGATTATCTGGAACGCTATTCCGGCAATACAGTCTGCTCCAAGCAGCTTTATCGTGAAGCGTTGGGACACGACTATGACGAGCCGAAGCAATGGGAACTGCGAGAAATCAACGATATTATGAATAATGCCGTCACAGGTTGGAAGGCATTTGCTAACCCTCGCTATTTTCCAGAGCCATACCGCAGACAGAGAGGTTGGGAACGCATCCCCATCGACAACGAGCCTGACAACAACACAGGAAAATTTCACGAACTGACGGAAGCAGAAATGCAACAGCTTGAACTTCCGAAAGAATGGTTGGAATAAAAATTGCTGTTCGTTGTCGGGCAGATTGTCAAGCCGGTTGTCGGTCTGGTTGTCGGGCAGAAAGCGAAAATTCCTTGATTTTGTGGGGCTTTTCTTTCTCTGACAACAATGACAACAGAAATATAAAAGAAAAAGTAAATAGTAAAAAGATAGATAAGCCCGATTAAGAAAAAAGGTTTTCAGAAGTCCGTTGTCGGTACTTCGTTGTCAGACCTTTCCTTGTCGGGCTTTTCTCATTTCGAGGAGGTATTCAATGAACACAAACACAATCCAGACCACCGCACAGCACACACAGCCTTGCTACCGCAAGACCATCGACAAGACCACCTATGTGGTTCGTGTCCATTTCAGCGAAAACGCAAAAGAGACGATGGAGGACAAAATCAAGCGTCTGCTTCGTGAGGAGGTGGCGAAAATGTGACTTTTTTGTAAACATGATTAAAAAGTCCTTGACAATTTGCATCAGGCAAAACGGCCAAGTCGATCCTTATTTCCTGCGGCTCCCGGCTTGCCCCCTTTGACATCCCCCAGCTCCGGGAGATCATGAGCTATGACGAGCTGGAGCTTGACCGCATCGGGGATCGGAAAACGGCGGTTTTCTTCACGATTTCCGACACAACCCCGACGTATAACTTCATTGTTGCCCTGGCCTTTTCGCAGATGTTCAATCTCCTGTGTGAACGGGCGGACAATGTTCACGGTGGCCGCCTGCCCCATCATGTGCGGGTGCTGTGGGACGAGGCGGCCAACACGGGGCAGGTGCCCTCACTGGAGAAACTGGTGGCCGTGATCCGCTCCCGCGAGGTGAGTCTGTGTCTGTTCTACCAGCAGTACGCTCAATGCAAGGCCATATACAAGGACAATGCCGAAACGATCCTGGGAAACATGGACAGCGTGATTTTCCTGGGCGGGCGGGAAAGCTCCACCATCAAGGAAATATCCGAAAACTGGCTGGGAAAGGCCACAATTTCCATGCAGACCGAGGGCCGCTCCCGTGGGCAGTCGGAAAGCTACAACCAGAACACCCAGCGGCTGGGCCGGGAGCTGATGACACCCAGCGAACTGGCTACCATGCCGGGCGATAAGTGCATTTTGCAGCTGCGGGGCCTGCCCCCGTTCTTCTCGCCCAAATACGATTTGAAGCAGCACCCGAACTACAAAGATACATCGGAGGCTGACAAACAGAAAAACGCCTTTGACCTTGATAAACTCATTAACCGCCGTAGGCGGCCTGGGCTGAACGAGGCTTGTGAGGTGTACGAGGTAGCCGTATCGGACACGGGGCCAGTAAGCGAGGACGAGGACATCCTCAACTACGACGATGTGGACGATCCGGATGCCTATGTATAAAGCACTTCTGGACAAAG
>NZ_JBNPLQ010000044.1:0-14112 GCF_050313575.1 Candidatus Pseudoscillospira sp. SGI.172
TGCTCAAAATAGCTCCTTTCCGGGGCATGACCCCTACTTTTTCCTTGTGGGAGTAGGCTTTCGGGGATGACGACCGCAGAAGTGATAG
This sequence comes from Candidatus Pseudoscillospira sp. SGI.172, assembly GCF_050313575.1. Taxonomy (NCBI): domain Bacteria; kingdom Bacillati; phylum Bacillota; class Clostridia; genus Candidatus Pseudoscillospira; species Candidatus Pseudoscillospira sp. SGI.172. The sequence goes on from NZ_JBNPLQ010000044.1 coordinate 89, forward strand.
CCCCCCTTCGATTTTGACCCCACTTTGGAACTCCCCGAAAACTCCCGTAACTGCCCGCACTGCGGGCAGAAGTGACCGAACAGGGCGTCGCGCTTGACGCCTGTTCTTTATCCTGCTATAAATAAAATCCTCTGAATCATCAGATAATTATGCGATTTCTTTGCATATCCTCCTTACGTTATCCTCGTCCAGACGGGCGATGATATAATTTCCTCATGCAGACAGAGGTTCCCTGCTTTATCCCTGCGGCGCCGTCCGCTTTACAGCAGTTTGGGACCTCTCCCTTATGGGATTTCATTAATGAGCCGGATGCGGGAGAGACCTCTCCGCAGATTTCCATGCAGGGTATGACTCATAAGGACATGAGGAACTGTCTGTACATCAACAGGAAAGGCAGGTGCTAACACCATGTTCATCGTCGGGATCGACATTGCCAAGCGGAGTCACGAGGCAGTCATCATCACTGAAGATGGCCAGATCGTCCGCAAGGCATTCAACTTCCGAAACAACTGCACCGGATATAATCAATTGCTGGAGCAGATGCGGAAGTTGACTCTCGTAAAGAGCCAATTCGTATTTGCCATGGAATCCACCGCCCATTATTGGCTGGCACTCTACGCCAGGCTTTTGAAAGGCAGAGCACAGCGTAATCAGGCTTTGATCCGGGAGCTTGTAAGGTTACATGAAAAACATCCCGCTTTGGGACTGGATAGCTTCTATCACCTTTTGAAATCATCCTATCGCTGCTCCAGAGGGAGAGTCCATCGCCTCATGAAAGCAGCAGGTATTCATTCTATTCGCAAAAAAGCCTATAAAGCTACCACCAATTCCCGACATGAATATCCCATCTCCCGAAATCTTCTGATGCGTCAGTTTTCTTTTGAGCATCCCAATCAGGCGTGGGTGGGCGATATTACGTATATCCCCACCGAAGAAGGCTGGCTTTATCTGGCTGCGGTCAAGGACTTATGTACCAAAAAAGTAGTAGGATACGCTTTCTCCCACAGGATCGACACACAGCTTGCTCTGGATGCCCTGAATATGGCAGTATCCCGGGAGCATCCTGGCACAGGGCTGATCTTCCACAGCGACAGAGGCGTACAGTATGCTTCCACTGCTTTTCGTTCCCGTTTGCAACAGCTGGGAATTCAGCAAAGCATGTCCCGAAAGGGCGATCCCTACGACAACGCTGTCGCGGAGAATTTCTTCAGCTGTCTGAAATGTGAGCTGGTTCATCTGCACCACTATCGCTCCAGGCAGGAGGCACAGAACGATATCTTTGCTTATATTGAAGCTTTTTACAACAGAGTTCGTCCTCACTCTTCGATTGGATGGAGATCGCCCTGCGATTTTGAAAAGCTGCTGTGTGCAGCTTCTGTCGCTTGACTTTGCTTTCATTCGCTCCTGTTTGTTTCATTCTGCTTTTTTCGCATTTTTCTTGTCCATTTTTTCGGGAAGGGCTCAGTTTTTCCAGAAGCGCCTTCTGTGTCTTTGCTGAAATGTAGTGGAAGATCGGCTCTCCGTTTTGCTTGTGGCCCACCACGATCCGCCCTTCCCAGCGGCCATCCTCACGCTTGCGCACCATGCCGTCACCAGACGGCCTGCGCTTTGCCAATAGCATTCGCCAATCGCTGCCGGAGAGTCCTTCAAGAAGTTCTCCGCATGCTCTGCTTTCCGTGTGGACTGGTACTCATACAGGACAATGGCCTGCTCTGCACAGCCGCTGGTCCGGTACAACCACATGTAGGATTTACTGGTTGAGGGCCGCCCCGCTTCTTTCAGCACCTGCAGGGTCGTTTCATCCGCGTGCAGCACCTGCTCTTTACAGAGTTTCTCATGCAGAACGTTGTAGATGGGCTGCAGCCACATCTCCGAGACATTCAGCAGCCAGTTGGACATGGTCTTCCGGGAGAGCTTCAGGCCCTGGCGGTTAAACTCCTGCTCCAGACGGTACAGAGGCGAGTACATCACGAACTTCTGCGTCATGATATGCGCCACAGCCTCCGCGGAAGCAAAGCTGCCGGGCAGCAGTGCGGGCTCCTTCGGCGTTTTCAGAATGTTCGCCTCGCCAGTCTCCAGTTCGCAGTTCTTGCAGGCGTAGGTGTAATACACGTCCTCGCGAATCCAGAACTGCGCGGGCTTCATCTGCAATGTCCGGTGCACTTCCTTGCCAATCTCCACCATCTGGCTGCCGCAGACCTCGCAGACAAGGTCTTCCTCCGGCAGACGGTGTTCCACCACCTCAGTGGGCGTCCCTTCCGGGACGACTTCCAGGACATTGCCGGACTGCCGCTTGCGTTCATGGGCTTTCACGGCGATCTGCTCCGGAGTGGCGGAGTTCGTTCCATACGTATAGGCCTCGGCTTCGTTGAGCGTAAGCCCCAATTGATCCATGAGGCCTTCCTGAATCCGTTCGGAAGAAGATCCAAACTGCCGCTTTTTTGCAAGCCCAAGCTGCTCCAGAAGCCATTGGTTCTGGAGCTTTAATTCTTCATATTCAGCCCGTGAAATGGTCACGGTTTCGGCCTGCTTTGCGGCAGTTTTCTTCTCATTTTTTATAAGATTATGATAGCACAAAACACGCTAAAAATCCAGTGTTTTCAATGCTTTCAGGCAATTTTCTTTGCCTCAGAGCATAGTCAATCCCGTTACCGGACGGTGCGCCTTTGGCTGCTCGATCTTCAGTCCTTCCATGAGCCAGCGGTATTGCTGCGGCGTCAGTGAACGCACTTCGGATTCGCTCCGTGGCCACTGGTACGTGCCCTGTTCCAGACGTTTGTACAGAAGAATGAGGCCGTCCTTTTCCCAGTACAGGCCCTTGATGCGGTCTCGCCGCCTTCCACAGAACAAGAACAGTGTGTTGGTGAAGGGGTCCAGTTCAAACTGCTGCTGGACCATTCTGGCCAGACCGTCTATGCCTTTGCGCAGATCGGTGTAGCCGCAGGCGATGTAGACCTTGTCAGCCCCGGTAAAGTCGTTCAGCATGTGCGGAGGATCTCAACCAGTGCTTTCAGCTGCTCGGCGCCGCATTGCGGATAAATGTCTATGCTGACATTGTCGAGATGCAGCGTAGCGGAACGTTCTGATGCGTTGCAGCACACTTGCTTCGGTACTGGTAATTCCGCAAACGCAACCGCAGGCGTTTCAGGCAGCGTCGCCGTTGAGTCAGCAATAGACAACAGCTCGCGTTCCCAGCGATAGTATGTGGTTGGTGTAATTCCTCTCTCCCTGCACCACTGCCTGACTGGCAATCCGCTGCTTCTGCAATCCTGAATTGCCATCACCCATCCCTGAAGCCGTGCCTGGGGTTTCAGTTCTGTGGATGTCATCGCAATACCCCCTGAAAGTAATAGTCATGGAACGTTGCGAAACGTTCCATGACTATTATCGCATAGAAGTCTATACACCGTTAGCTTTGACGGTTACATTAAGGGCTTCTTTCGAGCGAGAAGATCCCCCTTATTTGTCGCCCAGGCAACGATACAGGAACGTTACGATCTGGGCACGGGTGCAGTCGTTAGCAGGAGAGAACGTGTTGGCGGTAGTACCGCCGGTGATGCCGTTCTCAGCGGCCCACAGAACTGCGTTGGCGTAGTAAGCGTCAGCCGCCACGTCGGTGAAGGGATTCACGCTGCCAGAGGCGGGAGACTTCTGGCTGCGCCACAGGAAAGTGACGATCTGCGCACGGGTACAGGTGGCATTGGGGCTGAACGCAGTGTCGCTGGTGCCCTTGGTGATGCCGTTTTCCACGGCCCACAGCACCGCATCGTGATAGTAGCTGCCCTCGGCCACGTCGGTGAAGGGCATTGCGTGGCTCTTGGGAGCGGGGCAGCCGGCGGCACGCCACAGGAAGGTGACGGCCTGGGCGCGGGTGCAGGTGGCGTTGGGCGCGAAGTGGGTATCATCGACACCGCCGGTGATGGCCTCCTTGGCAGCCCACAGGACCGCATCGTAGTAGTAAGCGTCAGCGGGGACATCCACGAAGAAGTTCAGCATGGAGTTATCCTCCATGAAGGTGGCCTTGATCGTGACCTTGGAAGCGGGCATGGTGAAGGTGTATTTGCCGTTGCCCATGTCCTTGAGCTTCAACTCGTTGCCGCTCTTATCAGTGACGGTCAGGGTCTCCAGCGTGTATCCCTTGTCGGGCTCGACGATCAGGGTAACGGTATCTCCCTCATCGGCGTAGACACTGTCAACTATGACTTTGCCGTTGAGGCTGTCCTTGATGATGACGGTCTCGGCCGTCGCGGCTCCGCCGCCACCGCCACCGCCGCCACCGGTGGGCGCGGTGTACTTGACCCAGCTGACGCCGAAGGGAGACAGGCTGGTCACATGGAAGTGCAGACCGTCGTCCTCCTTGGTGTAGGAGATGATTTCCATCTCACCCGTGTTTTCACCCGTGGTCAGCATATGGACGATGGTGAAGGTGTCCTTGCTGTCGGTGCCGTCGGGATAAGGCAGCACCACGTCCACGCCGTTGGCCGGGAAGTTGGCTTCTGTGACATCCACCCATTTGGAACCGTCGTAGTATTTCAGGGCGATGTCGTAGAACACCTGATTATCTTTACTACCGGTCAGCTTGGTTTCCAGCTTGGCCTGGATCTTCTCCACGGTATCCAGATTAGAATTACTCTTCAGAGCATCGGGGACCACCAAGTTACCCACCACGACCTTGTGGGCCACGATGTCGGTGGTAATTGCTGCAGTCACGCCGGTGATGGTGACGGTGTAGCTGCCGTCGGCGTTTTTGACCACGGTCACATTGCCGTTGGTGCCGCCGTTCACGAAGTCGTAATCACTGATCTTGAGCTGAGTGATGGTGCTGTATTCATTTTCGCTGTCAGGTTTGACCGTGAAGGTCACGGTGCCGCGGTCACGGATCTCATTGTCGGCGCCGTAGTCTCCGGGCGTCTTGACAATGCCGCTGATGGTGTAACCAATACCGTTGTTCGAAATGGTGTGCAGCACAAGGGGCTCAAACTCCACAGTGACTGTGGTGGCCTCGCTCAGGTTCTCAATGGTCAGGGTGTTGGACAGGTTGTCCTGCACCTCGCCGTTGACCGTCCAAGCCTTGACCATATACCCCGTGTTGGGACTGGCGGTCACGATGACCTTATTGCCCTTCTCCAGGGAGATGCCAGTGGAGGCGTCAATGGTGCTCAGGGGCTCGCTGTAGCCGGCCTTGGCGGTCAGAGTACCGTTTTCGCCGCAGACGGTCTTGAAAGTCACCAGCTGGCTGGCAGCAAAGTCGGCGGCCACGGTGTGGGCTTCGGTCACATCGGTGAGGGTCAGTGTCATGCTGCTGTTGCCCTGATCTGCGCCGTCCAGGGTCCAGCCGGTCAGGTACTGGTAGGCGTCGGGCGCAGCAGTCAGCACCACATCGTCATAGCGGGTGACGGTCAGCTTGTTATTCGTGATCTCTGCGGTTTCACCATTGACGGTGGCCGTCACGATGCCCAGGCCGGTCACATTTACGGTGATGTCGTAGGTGGGGATGGGATCAAATTTTACATAGACGACTGTATCGGAGAGCAGATCCTCAATGGTGTAGCGGTTCTGCTCAAAGGTGGTGCCGGGAATGGGAGTTGTACCGGCTGCATCGCTGTACCAGCCTGCGACCCGGTAACCGTCGGCGGGAGTAGCGGTAAAGACCACTCTGCTGCCGGCGGCAGCCTTGCCGTCAGCGGCGATCGCCGGGGCGGACAGGGTGCCGTTTTCACCGATGACATCATAGGTCACGGTGTAGCGCACCACATCCTGCGTGTAGCTGGCTTTCACCACAGTGTTTTCGGTGATGGGCAGGGTCAAGGACTCTGTCGTCTCCTCCGAGGCCGCACCGTTCACCGTCCAGCCGGCGAAGGTGTAGCCGGAGGGGCTGACGGGAGAGGCGGTAAAGGTGACGACGGTGTCGCCCACGATGCTGTCGCCGCTGCTGATGGAGTTTCCATCCACGGTGGCGGAGATGGAACCATTCACACTGTCGGAGAAGGTGACGGTATAGGAGCTGCGGATAATCTTGACCTCCACGTCCGCGCCAACATTGGCGGTCACACTGTAGGTGTAGGTCAGCCCGGGCTGGCCGTCCTGCTTCACGCCGTTGACATACCAGCCCTCCACCTCATAGCCGCTCTCCAGATTGGAAACCATGAAGGTGATGGTGCCGTTGGCGGTGGGCTTGTTGCCGCTGGGGAAGTTGTCCTTCTCGGTAGTGCCGTTGGCCTGATAGACAGCGCTGAGAGATGCCTTATTGGTCACACCGTCCGTGTCGAAGCCGTAGGTCACTGCCTCGCCCACGGGGTCGAACTGGACCTGAACGGTCCGGGCGTCGGTGTTGTCAATGGTCAGCGTGGGGGCGGTACTCTGCTCCACGCCGTTCACGATCCACTTGCCGATCTTGTAGCCGGTATCCGGCTCAGCGGTGAAGGTGACGACGGAGTCGCGGCAGACAGTTTCAGTGCCGTCATTGTCATCGGTTACGGCATAACCGCTCATGTTTTTCCGGGTGACGGTCACGGTCAGCGTGCCGTCCATGCCGCCGGCATCCGTGCCGTTCTTATCCACCACGGAGTAGCTAACCACAGCAGTGGGGATCTCCGTCCAGACGGGCTCGATGGTCTGGTCCTGCTGGACGTCGGAAATGGTGTAGGTCTTGTCGTCGGTGGTGTTGCCGGTGCCGTCGGTATAGGCGGCGCTGATGCTGTTGCTCACCTCATAGCCCTTGGCGGGGCTGAGGGTGACGGCGAGATTGCTGCCGAGGTCCACATAGCCGCCGTTATTGACGGTGGCGTTTGTCTCACCGTTCACCGTGCCGGTCACGCTGACCGTGCCTCCGGTGATGGAGGCATCCCACGAGACGGTGGGCTTCTTGGCCACGGTGACGGTGACGTCGGTGTTGTCGGTCAGGGTCATGGTCGCGGACATCCCGTCTGCAGCGGGCGTGACATTCTCGCTCCAGCCGATCACATAGTAGCTGTTATCCAGCTGCAGAGAGAACTCCACGGGTGTGTTGACCGCATAGTAACTGCCGTTGCCGCCGAGGGTGGCATTGCCGCTCCAGACGACCAGGGTAGCCTTGGTATCGTCGCCCGTTTCCAGGCCGGCCACGTTCCAGCTCAGCTGATAGGTCTGGGACACGGCGATCACAACACGGACGTAGAGCGTCTCGCCGTGCTCATAGATGGTAATCGCATCCTGTCCGCCGGAGCCGGTCACGGTAGTCCAATTCGTGCCGTCGGTGCTGGTCTGCCACTCTTTGACGACGGCGGAGGTGCTGTTGTCGATCTCCACCGTAAAGGTCAGGGCGCTGGACCGGGGGACGGCGGTGAGATCTGTGACGGTGTTGCCTGCTGCGTCGGTCACGGTGATCGTTGCACCGAGATAGGGCGAATTGGCCGTATCCTCTGCGGAGACAGTCACATTGGTGGTGGCTGCGTCGGTAAAGTAGACCTGAACATCATGGGCAGCGGAGATGTTCTCCAGGGTGAGGGTGTTCTCACGGTAGAGCGCATCCGTGCCGTCCCACTTGTATTCCGCGCCGTCCACGGTCCACTTTTCCACCATCATGCCCGCATCGGGCTTGGCGGTGAAGGTGACGGCGGCGTTGTGGGCCACGGAGGCGTCGCTGGTCAGCGAGGAGCCTCCCGCTGTCGCGCTCAGACTGCCGCCATCGCTGTGGCTATAGGTGATCTGGTGGGTCTGATCGGTGAAGGTGACGAAAACCTCGATCTGTTCATTCATGCCGGTCTCGTTGAATTCCAGCGTGTTGCCGTAAGTGCTGTACCACTCCGTATTTGCAGGGGACGAACCAACCGTGACCGTCCACTTGTCCACCGACCAGCCGCTGTTCGGCGAGGCGACGAACTTGAGGCGGTAGTCCATGCTGATCTGGCTGCCGGTGTTGAAGGAAAATTCAGTGCCGCTGGGGTCGATGTAGCGGGCGGAAACCGCTCCGTTTTCACCGGCGGAGAAATACACCGTGATCGCGCCACTGATATAATAGATGTTGGCCGTGTTGAGGGTGACGCTGTAGCGGGAGAGGAAGTCTGCTTTTACAGTGTCATTGACATAAACCGGGGTGACAGTGTACACGCCGCGCTGGGCACTGGTGTCGAGTGCGCCATTTTGATACAGGTCGCAGGAGACGGTCATATAGTCAGCGACAGAGACGGAGCTGGGCTTGCCCTGCGCGTCGGTGACAGCCAGCTTGATATCTCCGTATGCCGGAACCGTGTTGGTGGCACCTTCCGCGCTGCCCCATGTGGGCGTGACGGTGATGGATACCTTGTTCACCACCAGCATGGCGGTTGCCACGGTTTTGCCGTCCACCTGGGCGGAGAAGGTGTAGCTGCCCGCCGCGCCGGGGGTATAGCTGTTGTTTGCGCTTGTAATGGTCTCGCCGTTCACCTTATAGCTGACGCCGCTGGTTACTGCACCCCAGGTGCCATTGGTGCGCTGTTCCAGCACCAGCGAGACGGGAGAACCGTTGTAGCTGATGTTGGTGACCTGCTGGTTGCCCTGCCACAGCGTGAGGCGATAGTCATTGGTGGGATCGTCGGCCCGGTAGTAGCACACAGCCGAGCTGGACTTGGTCGTGGCAGTGGCGGCAGTCGTGGCCACGATGCGGTAGAGTCCGGCCTTCGGAGCCGTCCAGGTGATCGGTGTGCCGGAAGTTGTCGTGAACTGTGTCACCGCGCCGGTGTCCGTGTTGGTGATGGTAAAGCTGACCGCGCCGCCGCTGCTGGGGGTGACGGTGGCGAACAGGGTGAGCTGGGTGCCGGCTTGCGAGGTGGTGACGGTGTTGAGCACTTCCTTTTGCACGGTGACGGTCTCAAGCTTTGCGCTGTCGGCATAAGCAGTCCCACCGTTTTTGAGCGTGGTGCCGGGGATACGGTAGATGGTTGCATTCAGCGTAAAGCCACTGTCCGTTTTTTCATAAACCGCATAGCGGTCATACTCAGAGGAAACGATGATTGGGTTGCCGTCATCATCCGTTCCCGTAAGCTCCGCTGCGTCGAGGATAAGGACGCTGTCGCTCTCATAATACACCCCGCGCAGGTCAGCACTGCTACCGGGCTGCGGGTCTGCCTTCCCAAAGGAAGCAGCCCCCTCCGTGCTGACAGTCCTGATGTAGTACAAACCATCCGTCGTGCTGCACCAGTATTCTGTCAGAACGGTTCCGTCCACAGCGTACATCTTCACATAGGTCACGTCGCCGACGGTCTCCATGGCATTGGAGGCCACACGCACGCCGTCAAAACCAGTATAACCAGTGGTGTCATATACGGAGTCATCCGCCGCGTTGAGATACTGGCCGGCATCCAGCGTCAGCGTATCGCCCAGCGAGTAGGTTCCATCTGTGTTTTTCATAACCGCGCGATATGTATGACTGACGCCGGAGTCGCTCACTTCGTCATACACGCCGACATACGCATTGTTCTCCGTGTCCTGATAGATCGTGTATTCCTTGCCGCTGCCATCCGTAACGGTCTCCGGGACATACATGTAGCTGCCGCTGGACTCCTGCGTGACCGTCGTATGATCCGCCGTGCCTGTATACGGGTCGGTGATGCTGCCGCTGCCCGGCACATTGGTTCCGGTCACCTTGATCGTCGTGGTGGTGTCCAGGCCGCTGAGATCCAGCGTGGCAACGGGGGAATAATACGTATCCACATCGCCGGCCGTGGTGGTCACGGTGACCACGCAGCGCAGGCGGCTGCCGTTGAGGCTCTTGTCGATGTTCTGGAGGGTCAGGGAGCTGCTTGTCGCGCCCTTGACAGCTCCAATCGTCTTACCGGCCAGCGCGCCTACGTCGAGCCAGCCATTTCTGATGCCCGCATTGCCGGCCTCGAGGAGCTGCCACTGGTGGGTGGAGGTTCCGACTGCCTCGTATTCCACATGGATAACAGCTTCCGCGCCGGTGCTTTGCAGGATATTGTCTGCCGTCAGCGAACTGCCACGTAGCGTGAACGTGACGTTGTTATCCTCAGACTGGGTGCGCACGGTGATGGGGGCGCTGTCCACGGACTCCACGGCCGTCCCGTCTGCCTGATAGCCCACGCCCCGCACCACATAGGTGTAGGTCTCGCCGGGCCTGAGGCCGGTGAGCGTAAAGCTGGTCTGGTCGCCCTGCACCGCGCCGACGAGTACATATTGGGGGGCGGTATCACGCACGCGGTAAATGCGGTACTGCTCGGCGGGACGGATGCCGCTGGACCAGCGCAGGGTGACGCTGTCGGTGGTGAAGCTCTCCGCCGTCAGTCCCATGGCGGGGGAGGGCGGGGCCTCCACGTCCTTCACCAGATAGCCCAGCACGGGCACGGTGCTGCCGTTGAGCGTGCAGTTCCACGCGGCAAACTTCCAGCGGAAGTCGTAGTCGGCGCTCACGGATTGGCCGGTCAACGCGCCGGACTTGGTGACGGATTTGCCGCTGATGTGGGTATTCTCATAGCCGTAGGTAAAGCCGTAATTGGCGCCGGCCGTGACGCCGCCGACCTTGACAAAGATGTTCTTCGAGACCGCCAGATCATACGAGAAGGTCTTTTCCTGCTCCTCGGTGATGGTCAGGCCCTGCATCACGGAGCCGCTGCCGTAATACTGCGTCCACCCGCTGCTGTCCCATTTGCCCTCTTCCGCCGTACCATTAAACGCAACGGCATTTGTCAGACCCTGTGTGCTGCTGCGGTAGCTGGCGGGGTCGCCGGCATCGCCCAGCTTGGCGTTGGTCTCATCGATGGGGTCAAGGCCGTCGTACTGCTCCGCCGCCTCGTTGTATTCGTCCACGGTGATCATGCTGGTGGCGGGTGGGCCGACTTTCTCCACCACCAGCTCCTTGCCGTTCAGATCCACATACCGGTAGGTGACCACCGGGCAGCGGTACACCACCACCAGGTTATCGCCGCTGTCGTTTCTGAACTCCGTGAACCACTCCACGGTGGTGGTGTTGGCGGTGGCCCAGTTGAAGGCGTTGTCCACCGCGATCTCAAAGCCTCCGCCGCTCTGGATGAGGTCGCTTTCAAACTCATAGCCCACGGAAACGCCCAGCGTGAAGCCGAATCTGTTGGTCGAGCCGTTGCCGCTGGACGTGGCTTTGCCGTAGGTAGTCTCGCTGTTGCCAAAGGAGTCGGCGATCTCGTCAAAATAGGGCGCGGACTCCAGAATGGCCAGCACGTCGGGGGCGCTGTAGTCCCGCTCGACGCTTACCAGCTTGGCGACGACGCTGTCGTTATCCGTGTCCAGCGCGGCAAGGGAGACGTAGAAGTTGCCCTTGTGCTCGGTGAGATAGTTGGAGCGCTTGCTGTCGCAAGTACCAGCGTCATCGTCTTTCGCGTAGTAGCAGTACACACGGGAATAGGCGTTGTTCTTGCCGCTCTGCTTGAGGGTGGTGACACAGATCAGCTGCTCCCGCCCCTCGTCGTTGCCGTCAAAGTTGCCGGCGGTGACGGCGGTGACCGTGGTGTTGGTCAGGGTGCGCCCGCCCGGAGCAAAGTCATCCTTGCCATCGAAGTCGCCGTGCTTGTATGCCTCTGCCAGCTTGTTGTCACTGTTGATGCGGTACACCGAGCCGGAGATGAACACCGACTCCGCCTTGCCAAGGCCGCGGTCGGCGTAGGCCTGCATCTGCAAAAGGCCGTTCACGTCCTCACTCTCGTAGAAGCCGCCCTTCGTCCAGCTGTTGGGAGAGAGCTTCTGGTTGAGGACTTCTTCATATTCGCAGATGACGTTCTTGGTTGCCTTATTCTTGACGCTCTTCACCTGCACGGCGGTCACGCCGACATCGTCGTTGCCGCCCACGTTGATGTGCTGCGTTTTGCTCTGCTCGCCGTCGATAAAGCCGGCGGTGATGATCTCGGGATAGTCCACACTGGTGGTGCTGGTATTCACTATGATATTGCCCACCGTAGAGGAAGCCCAGACGACGCGCTTGTTGTTCTCCGAGGTGATCGCCAGCCTCTTGTCGTAGCTGCGGTTCCAGGTGAACGAACCCCCGCTCTTCTGCTGATCGTAAATGAAGATATGGGACTCCAGGAAATGGTCGCTGTTGGTCACGTCGTTCATGCCGGCGGTGACGATCAGTTCGTCAAAACCGTCCTTATCCACGTCCTCCGCCACCAGATCCACCATAGGCTGGTTTTTCATCGTGGTGATCTGGTCGACCTCGTCGTTGCCCAGCAGCGTGAGCACGTTCGAGGAGACGGTGGAATACTGGCCCATTTTCCACTTGCCATCGCTGCCATGATCGAAGAAATACTCCGCGATGAACGGGGCATCGCCATTCTTGGTGTACCCGCTGACGTCGGTCCGCGGGATATAGACCACAATGGTGTCCTTGCCGTCGCCGTCAAAGTCGCCGGCCGCAATGGAGAACGCGCCGTTGAGCTGGTGGACCTCCATTTCGCTGAGCTGTTTAACATACTTAAACTCTACAAACTGCGTGGCGTCGACAGCGTTGTTGCTGCTGTCGGTCACATAGAGATACAGAGCGTTGTTGCTGGTGTTCAGCGCCAGATTGGCCACATACTCCTTCTTGCCGGTACCGTTGAGGTCCATGGCCGCCGTGGCTACGGCCTTGTAGCTCTCGGTCTTGGAGGTGAGCTTGCTCTGCCCGAAGTTGTCGACCGCATTTACGATCGTGTCAACGGTTGTCCCCTCCGTACCGTTCCAGTCGAACAGGCCGGTCAGGCGGGTGGCGCTGTCGTACCCCATGGAGAAGAACAATTCGTTCTTTTCAAAAAGGGTCGTCCAGGTGCCGTAGCCGGTGCCGAAGGGCAGGTCGGCCTCCGCCGCGGCCTTTTCTTCGGCCGTCCACTCTGGCGTGGAGATGCCGAAGTCGTCCTTGGTGCCGGTGCTTGTCGTCTCCGCTGCCAGCGCCGGCACGGCCATTGCGGGCAGCATGGACAGCACCATCACCAGGACGAGTGCCATGCTCAGCAGTTTTTTCGCCGTCTTTTTCATGGGGTTGCTCCTTTCTGGGTAAGAGAATTTTCTGCATGCTGAACGATGCCATCCTCCGGCAGCTCCGGAAGCGCCTCAAAGCCCTCTTCCGCTTGTCGGATGGTTTTTTGGATCATGCCTGCCGCCATGGCGTGAAGATCCATTTTCAAGACCGCCGCCGTGATGGCCGCGCGCTGCTGCGCCGGGACGTTATAGAGCTTCAGCGAGCAGTCCAAAAAGCGGGAGAGCTTGGCATCCATGGTAAAATACAGGTCGCAGGGCACCGACATAAAGCCCCGCATGATGCCGGCGGAGGCAATTTCCATCTCGTAGAAATCCTTGGCTTCAGCCTCCGGGAGATACGCGCCGAAGATCGTCTGCAATCGTCCGGCTGTGCTCTGGTAAAGAAACGAAGAAGTTGTCGGCAAAGAATACGCCGCCACATACAGCTCCCGCAGCGGCTGCGTCAGCTCCGTGATGTGCAGCTGCAGCGCCGTTTCCACGGCGTACAGGAACACCGGATCTTCTTCTCCGCTGTGCCGCTCCGCCAAAGCAAACTGCCCGGTGAACATCCGGCGTACCAGTTCCAAAAGCAGAGCTTCCTTACTGGAAAACGCCCGAAAAAAAGAACTTTGGGCCATTCCCGCAGCCTCCGCGATCTCCGCTGTGGTGGTTTTTTCGTAGCCCTTCTCCAAAAACAGCGCCACAGCTGCCCGCAGCATCTTTTGCTGGGTCAATAGCCCATTGGCTTGCTTTCCTCGTGGTGACAAAGGATCACCTCACCTTCCGCAATGAATTGCACTTGCGATTACACTCCCATGGAGTGATGTTATCACACGCAGAGGGGAATTGCAAGGAAAAACGTGGATAGACAAAGCACATGCGTTCATGCTGCAAACAGCTTGGGAGCCTGTCTTTGATATTGTCGCTGGCTGTACCGGCGTTGGCCGGGACTGAAGTGGGCACACGGATGCGCCAGGGCACGCTTTATCAGAGTGCCTTTGCGGTCATTGGACTGCCAGTTTGCGACGATACCCTCGAAAGGAATGCCTTGAGGCATTCGATGTGCGGAATACCCCCAGAGGTGCTGCTTT
>NZ_JBNPLQ010000045.1:0-13832 GCF_050313575.1 Candidatus Pseudoscillospira sp. SGI.172
GGAACAGCGAGGGGCGATTCGGAGCCCCTCACTGTCCTCCCGAAAATTGCGTTCGGTGAATACCCTTATTTCGAGGAATTTTCAAAAAACTTTTTGAGATCCCGCAGGATACGGTCTCTCCGCTTGATGACCGCCCGCTGGCTGACGCCCATTCTTTGGGCGTATTCCCGTGTAGACGCGCCGTCGAAGAACAGGGCGTTGATGAGTTCCCGGTCGGTATCCTTTAGTGACAGCAGCGCCAGCAAAAGTATCTGCTTCTGCTCTGCCAGATTCCGAAGTTCCTCACGCTCCAGTGCCTCCGTTTCAGCACTGGGGGCCGTTTCCGCTCCGACATAGTCCGGAAGCAGGTCGTCCTCCTCCATCTGCTCCAGAGAGAGCAGCTTGCCGGAGGACTGTTCCTCCGTGATGTAGCGCTCACGGCGGTCTGCCTGGGAGTAGGCCAGATACACATCCTCCGGCACCTCTACGTCCATACCGTCTACAGTGATGATATTGGCGATGACTTCGCCAGCCTCGTTTCGAACGCGCCGATAGTTGCGTTCTTCCTGCCATTTTTTCATGATTCATGACTCCAATCTCAGATTTTTTTGAAATGTCTGAGATTGGGTCACGGATATTTAGCGATATAGGGCTGCCAGCGTCTGCGCATTGTGTGCCTTTCCGCTTTTCAGCCAAAGAAAGGCGCAAAAAAAGAGCCTTACGCATAGCTGAAAAGCTACTTGTAAGGCTCCTAACTCAATGTTCCCATATTCGATGATGGGTGGCTGGTGCGCTTGACGAAGTCATATCAATTGGATTTTTAATTTATGCCTGAACATATCCCATAAAGTGGATGGGCGTGTGGATCAGGGGGTGAGCATCCGGTGTCAGCACCGTGATGCCGATCTGTTCGCCGCACTTGGGGCATTTGGCGATCAGGTCAGGGTGTTCCGCTCTGTGCAGAGCAAACAGCCTGTACTGAGACTGCTCCACACCACTGGGGATATCCGCGATACGGCCCTTGCCGCACAGCGGACAGCGCAGGGAATTGGTTTTTGACATAGCGCCTCTCTTTCTCTGTTCTCTTTTTTGAGAACAGCACATGAAAATTTTTTACAGCAGGTTATGGTTCTCCAACCGAATGCGCATGGCCTGCTTGGATACCTGAAAGATACCTGCCATATCCGTCACCAGCTGTTGATTCGTCTGTCCGGAGCGCAGCTGATAGAAACAGCGCTTGACCTGCGGCAGCGGCAGCAGAAGGATAGAGCCCAGCAGGTTCGCCTGCACTTCCAATGTGTTGTCGCTCTCATCGCCGGAACGGAGCGCCGCGTTTTCGCCGGTCCCGCTGAACTGTTTCTTATGGAGCAGCCAGTGCCCCAGCTCATGGGCGCAGGTAAAGCGCAGCCGCCCGGTAGATGTTTCCTCTTCGCAGAGAGAGCAGTCGATGAGGATGGTGCCGCCCTTGACGGGAAGAAGGTCATAGCGGTGGTTTTCCCAGTCATAGATCGCTGTGAGACCGTCGTCAAAGATGGTCTCGCCCAAAACCCGCCCATTATTCCGCAGATATTGATACTCCAGCACCAGCCCCTGTGCCTCGATGATGTCCTCAATGGGAATGGCTGCGGGGGAACCGTAATAAAGTCTGGGGTCATAGGCGGTGATCACATCGCGGGCGATCCGCTCCAGCGCCTGTTCGCGGTAATATGCTTTTTTCATGCGTCTATTTCACCGCCCTCTTTGGATTTCTTTGCGCGCTGGGTGATCCGGTCGATAAATTCCTGCCACTCCTGGTCTGTGGCGTCTGCCTCCTTCGCCGTGCGGAGCGCGGCCCGGACGATCTCCCGATCCATGATGTAGTCCGGCAGGTCTGCGGATACCCGGTTATTCTGGGACTTGGCGGCAAGATCCAGCATCTGCTCGGTTTCCACCTTGCTCAGATGCAGTTCCTGCTCCAACCGTTCCAAATATGCGCGCGTCGGTGCCGGTCTGCGGTCGTTCTCAATGTTGCTCAGATAGACCGGCGACAAGTCCAGCTTTGCCGCCAGTGTGCGCAGGGACAATCCGATAGATTGCCGTTTCTCTCGAACGAAGCTGCCGAATGTCTGTTCCAAGTAACTCACCTCCTATCCGTGTTCTCTTCTCTGGAAACACTGTAGCCTCAGTATAGCAAACATTCGTTCGATTGGCAAGACGTGAAAAAGATGGTGTTCCCCGCAAGGAACACCATCCAGAAGTTATTTCAGCCACGCTGCCATATCCTGCATTTCCTCCAGCACTGCTGCTGGGCTGACGATGCGAATCTTACCGCTAAAGGTAAAGACCCAACTGAAGAACGGAGGGCTTGGCGCGACCTCGACTGTGGCACGGAAATGCTGTTCATCTACAGTTTCCGTCTGCACATTTTCACCGAAGCGGTCGATGACGCTGCGCATGATCTCATTATCGCACAGCAGCTCTACGGTACAGAGGTTGTCCGGGTACATCCCAAACACCTTGCGGACATACTCCGCCGGATCAAAATTCAGTGTCTGGACTGCCGCCTGTTCCAGCGGTTCGACTGCCGTCATGCGGTCCACCCGAAATTGTGCAATCTTTCCGTGCTTTTCCGACCAGCCCACAGCATAATAGCAATCTCGGCTCCAGATAAGGGCATACGGGCTAAACTGATAGCGGTAGCCGTTATGCTTGAGTATCTTTTCTTTCTGCGGGGTGTATTCGTAATACTGAAAGGTGATCTGCCGTTTTTCCTGAATGGCGTTATGGATCTCATCCACGCTGTAATAGATGCACTCATTCTCCGGTTTGGCGGTGCCGTCCATATAAATATGCCGATCCAACTGGCGGGCATGAGATTCACTGGTGAGCTTACCCAACTTTTCAATAAGCCGCTCGCTCTTTTTGGCCGTAATAAAGCGGGAGGATTCTACCGCGTCCACCAGCAGCTTCAGCTCCGGCAGTTCAAACAGCCTCTCACCCACGAAGTATCGATTCTGGGTGCTTTTGACGCATACGATGTCCATACCGCTGCTTTGCAAGACTTCAATAGCGGAATATACGCTCTTGCGCCCCGCCTGAATGCCATGCTCCTGCCAGAAGGCAAGAATATCCGCCACAGAGGCCGGATGCTGGTCATCCGTATGCTCATACAGATACCGCTGCAATAGCAGCAGACCATATTGGGATTCATTT
Organism: Candidatus Pseudoscillospira sp. SGI.172; assembly: GCF_050313575.1. Classification (NCBI taxonomy): domain Bacteria; kingdom Bacillati; phylum Bacillota; class Clostridia; genus Candidatus Pseudoscillospira; species Candidatus Pseudoscillospira sp. SGI.172. The sequence continues at coordinate 3,172 of NZ_JBNPLQ010000045.1, forward strand.
TTCATGTAGCTGTACTCCATTCAAATGGGAAACGGCGCGGCGGCAATACGTAACCGTCAAACGCAGCAGCGGATGGAAGATTTTCCGTGAAAATGAGAGAATACCCCGTATAGAGCGTAGAGTTCACGCACTATGCGTGTACTCTACGCGAAAAAATGGAGGAGCGCTGGCGGTAGAGGCTGAGAAAGAGGCTTCACTTGATCTCCTGTTCCAGTGTATCGAATTCAGGCGTGGAGAAGAACTCACCGAGGGTAATGTCAAGACCATCACAAAGCTTCTTAATCGTCATGACGCCCGGATTTTTACTTTCATTATTAAGGATACTCTTGATGGTTGCTTGAGGAACGGCAGACAGATTTGCTAATCCGTTCGGTGTAATTTTTCGTTCTGCGCAAAGTTGGCGGATGCGAAGTGCAACAGTTTCCCGAGTATCCATAGTGTAAACCTCCATGACGATTTACCACTATGGTAAATTATTTGAGAAAAGGTTATTAGTGATACTTCACTAACAGAAAAATATGTGCTATAATAGTGATATAACACTATATTGTCCATGTGGCCGGCACCTGGCTTACAATTTATCCACCGATAAATTGGGAGGTCAGCACATGGAATACGGTTATGCAAGAGTTTCGACCAAGGAACAGAATGAGTTGCGCCAACTCATCGCTCTGCGGAAATTCGGTTTAACGGACCGGGCGATTTTTGTGGACAAGCAGTCCGGCAAGGATTTTGACCGCCGCAGCTACCAGCGGCTGCTGCGCAAACTGAAAGACGGCGATACGCTTGTGATCAAGAGCATCGACCGTCTCGGCAGAAACTATGAAGAAATTTTGGAGCAATGGCGCATCATCACAAAGGAAAAGAGTGCGGCAATCGTTGTGCTGGATATGCCTCTGCTTGACACGCGGCGGAATCGCGACCTCACCGGAACGTTGATCGCAGACATCGTGTTGCAGCTGCTATCCTATGTGGCGCAGACAGAGCGCGAGTTCATTCACCAGCGGCAGGCGGAAGGGATCGCCGCAGCGAAGGCGCGCGGCGTGAAATTCGGCAGACCCCGCAAGGCGCTGCCGGAAGGGTTCGGCGAAGTCAAAGCGCGTTGGGAGCGTGGCGAGCTGTCCGCACGTGCGGCAGGAAAACTATTGGGCGTCACCCACCGGAGCTTTTTGCTCTGGGCGCAGGATGACGGATGTAAAGAAATTGTTAAGAAAGAGCGGACGGAGATGCTTGGATAAAAAAGTACGCTTTTTTAGTCGGATTTAAGCCGTTGGCCTATTGCTATTCTGTTGGGGGAGTGCTATGGTAGATATATAAGATTTTGTGTATATCGCTGTGGTCGGCAACCTGTACTTTTTTAACCACTGGGCTGGATACACAATGTGCCATAAAAGCCCTATCCGCCTGTATTGCAGGCGGACAGCTACTCTGCGGGAGGTGAGCGGTAATGCGTCCATCTCTGTACGATTTCTGCACTGGGCATGAACAAACTCACCTGCTGGCACAATGGGACGGTGAACGCAATGCGCCGCTCACGCCGAAGGATGTGACCTACGGAAGCCATCAAAAGGTATGGTGGTACTGCGCCAGCGGGCATCACTGGCAGGCAAAGATCTATTCTCGCTCCGCCGGCAGCGGATGTCCATACTGCTCAGGACGTTTGGCAGAGCCAAAGAAGGCCCTGCGAATGTGCTATCCAGAGCTTGAGCCGGAATGGGATGCAGAGAAGAATGGCCCGCTGCAATTCTCTGAGCTGACGGTTGGCAGCCGAAGGCTTGTATGGTGGCGATGCGCTAAAGGGCATTCTTACCGCTCTGCAGTTAAAAGCCGCACGCAAGGGACGGGCTGTCCCATCTGCGCTGGCCGCATCGTTCTGCCGGAGGAAAACTCTCTGGCGGCAAAATTCCCTGATCTGCTTTCGGACTGGGACACAGAAAAGAATTCCCCGTTGCTGCCGACGCAGGTCATGCCGGGAGCACACCGGAAGGTCTGGTGGAGGTGCCCGAAAGGACATAGCTGGCAGGCGAGCGTTGCCAGCCGCGTCACATCAAATGCAGGCTGTCCGTTCTGCGCGGGACAAAAGGTCCTGTCCGGATTTAATGATCTCGCTTCGCTGCATCCGCGGCTTGCGGTCCAGTGGGACCGGAAAAAGAACGGCGCGCTGACGCCGGAGGCGGTGAGCGCATATTCCAATCGCCGCGTGTGGTGGCTCTGTGACAAGGGCCATTCCTTCTGTGCGGTCATCGCCCACCGTGTGAATAAGGGGAGCGATTGCCCGTACTGCACCAACCGCAAGGTCCTGCCGGGATTTAATGATCTGGAGACCAAGGAGCCGGTGATCGCGTCGCAATGGCATCCAACCCTTAACGGCAGCTTCACGCCGCAGCAGGTGACGCCCGGCAGCAGCCGGAAGGCCTGGTGGCTGTGTGAAAACGGCCATGCGTGGAAATCGGTCATCAGCAGCCGTACAGGAAAACAGCGCTGCGGCTGCCCTGTTTGCGCAGGCAGGCCGCTGAGCCAATGTACGGCGATCTTAGCCGGGCAGCCGGAGAAACCGACACACTAATATAATAGGTGCTCAACTGCGGGGGGCCGCAGAAAACATATACTGTAGGAGGAGATCACATGAAAAGATTGCTTTCGCTGCTGCTGACATTCTGTTTGACGGCATCACTGCTACCGGCACAGGTTCAGGCAGCGGAGAACGCAAGCAGCGGCGGACTTGGCCGACTGGGTATCCGGCAGATATCCGAAAAGGAATATGCCATGACACCCGATGTCAAGGAATACGAATGGATATTGAACAATGGCGCACTGACCCAGCAGATGATGGGTCATGTGATGGAGGTCAAAGTGGGCGAAGGCTCCACAGCTTCCATTGCGGCCGGTTACAGTGATGATAATATCGATACCATCAAAACCGGCAGAAACTGGGCCATGACGGAAACGACCAAACAGGCGCAGAGCATGCAGACCCGTCGCGCAACCAATGTTGTCGGCGCGATCAACGCCGGCGGCTATGACATGAGCAACGGTCGCCCAAGCGGCGCGTTTATCATGAGCGGCACGCAGATCAATGCGCCGACCGGTACGACCTTTTGGATCGATGCAATCGGCAACGCACACATCACCGGCGCGCAGGAATGCAATGCCGCCTTTGCAGAAGACAATGTTTTGGAAGCTGTCGCCAGCTTTGGCGATATCTTTGTGGACGGCCATGCCCGCAGCGATCTTGACAATTCTACCCGTGCTTCCCGCACTGCCATCGGCATCAAGGCTGACGGCACGGTGGTGATGTTCATGGTGGATGGCCGTCAGGCACCCTATTCTGTCGGCATGACCATGGCAGAGGTTGCGGCCTCCATGGAAGATCTGGGCTGCGTGCAGGCCATTAATCTGGATGGCGGCGGCTCCTCGACCTTCGCCACCCAGCGCGAGGGCGAGCCGGAAAGCAGTACCGCCGGTCTGACCCTGCGCTGCCGTCCGTCCGACGGCTACGAGCGTAAGGTGTCCAACACCATCATGGTGCTCTCCACGGCGAAGCCCACAGGTCAGTTCGACCACGCGGTGGTGACGCCCAATGACGAGGTCTATACCCCCGGCAGCACGGTGCAGTTTGCGGCGACCGGCATTGACGCCGCTGGCGGCAAGGCGGAAATTCCCGCAGGTGCTTCCTGGGCGGTTCTCTCCGGCAATGGCCGCATCAATGCGAATGGCCTTTACACGGCTGCCGATACCTGCGGCGAGGTCGAAGTCGGTCTGAAGGCCGGCGGCAAGACCATTGGCCAGACCAGAATTCAGGTGCAGTGGCCGGATAAGCTGGACTTCACCAACAACAGCGTCTCCATTGATTTTGGCCAGACGAGCGACCTGACCTTCAAGCCTACCTGGCAGGGCAGAGCGGTCCATTATAAGGATGGAGACTTTGTGTGGAGTGTTGATCCTACATATTACAAATTTGACGCGCTTGTAGATCCCAAGGCGAACAACACAAAGGGCGATTTCTCTATGGCAATCACGCCGGATACGCTGGGGAAGGATACAGTCGTTGTGGAATACTATGCGTGGGGATCCTCGCTGACCTATACATCAACCTATCGCGTGACGGAGTTGGTTCCGTCAACGGAAAACGGTGCGATGAAAATCACAGCAAAGGTTGAGTATGTGTCCTCCGGCGGCGCAATCGGCGAAAAGAAGCCCGCAAATCTGGAGCAAACATTTTCTGCCTATATTGGAAAGTTTTCTGGAAATAAGTTTGTAGCCGATGAGGAATCTTCTTTGCGCGGCACGATCCATGTAGCGCTTACCACTAATTCCACAGTCCATGGAGAAGTCGATGTTGCGGTTGGCATGGAACCGTTTGTTTTGATGGACTTCGAGGATCACGGCGGTGTAGCCGCGACGGAGTACTGGAAATGCCATGCTGGTCGCTCATCTGCTGGTGTCAGTGGCCAACTTCTTCCGACAGAGGTAAAAGAAAGTCGGCTGTGGATTCGCGACACGACCGATAAGGGTGTGGTATTCCCCGAAGGATATAACAGAATTGTCAGTGCCGAAGAGGATGAAAATGTTCGCTTTGGTCAGTATGCGTTCAAGCTAGGCTATGATTTTACCAATGTTACGGCCGCATCGGCGGTCGCCGCAGCGGACTTCGGTTTCTCCGGTGACCTTCTGGTAAATACGATGCAGCCGACCAGAATCGGTTTGTGGATCAATGTGCCAAAGGATAGTGCTGGAGATACTTCCATCCTCAAGGCTGTGTTGAAGGGCGCTGCGTTTGAAGCCAACCTTAATACCGCCTACATGAAGTTGAATGCTGATGGCAGCGTGAGCTACGTTGACGGTAAGCAGCTCACCGGTACGGCGGCTTATGTTCAGTACTACAGCTACAATGCTGACGGCACGGTGGGCGGCAGTACGCTCAGCGACTGGGCGGGTAAGGGCTGGACCTGGGTAGAAGCGGATATTTCTGCGTTCCAAATGCCCGTTGATGTGTGCCGCGGCTATACGGTACGTGTTACCTCCCCCCAGAACTGCACCAGGCGTGCGGGTTATCTTTACATCGATAATCTCCAGTTCATCTACGGCACGAATACCAACGACGTGACCAAGCCGGTGCTGGAATCGGTCACCGAGACCTCCTCCGGCACGGCGCTGTTGAGCGACGGTTCTGCCGTGCTGAACAGCGGTAATCTCACCTTTAACGCCGTCTATTCCGACAGCGAGCTGACCGATAAATACGCTACCGGCATCGATACCAGCGGTATCCGCGTGCTGCTGGACGGTACGGACTATACCGGCAAGCTGGAGATCAATGACGGTTCCCTCTACCTCAAGGGCGTGGCGCTCCGTAACGGCACCCATACCCTTACCATCCGGCTTAAGGACTTCTACGGCAACGTGACCACCGAAACACGCACCTTCCGTGTGGAGGACGCAAAGGGGATGCAGTCTGCCATTGATATCCTGCCCCAGCCCGAGCCGCCGGAGATCGGCAAGGAATACGTCTTTGCTATTGTAAATAACACTGGCGAGCCTGTCACAAAGGCAGAGTTGACGGTGGATTTCCGCGCTATGGGCAACGCTGCGAAGTATCTTGCGGGCGCTAAGGTCGAGTCACTCAGCAGCGACTATACGCTGACACTGGATCAAAACGCTTTGGCAAAGGGACTTGCCAAAATCACGGTCACAAAGCCGCAAGCTACGCAGGCGCGGCGGGCGATGCGTACCGGTGTGCAGGACACGGATTACAACTATGTTTCCGAGTTGGGTTATCTCATCATCACGATTCCTGAAAATGCCGCATCGGACAGCGTACTGAAATGCACGGTGACGCAGGGCAGCTACACCGTCGCGAACGATAGCGGAACTGGAACGGCTTATACCTTCTCCGGCACAGAAAAGGTTGTCCCCATGACGGCAAGCTATCAGCTCACCTGTGAGCAGGCCATTGCCGGGATGTCTGCCGAACTGACCGTAACGGATGCCGACGGCAAGCCTATTTCTCGTGCGGATATCTATCAGGTGAGCAGTGATGGCAGCCATAAGTTGGGCAGCACCAACATGAAGGGCACATTTACCAAAACCTTTGACACGGCGGGCGAATACACCTTCTATGCCGAAAAGGCCGGCAGCGGCCGCTCCTGGAACCAGCGCGTGATCGTCTGTGAAAGGACGGCTGAGAACGGCGGCAAGCCCTTCGGCATTCTCACCAACGGTGTGACGAAAGCAGGAACCAAGAGCATTACCTGGCTTACCCAGATCGATGGCTTTGCGGCAAAGGCACAGGTAAAGTATTCCACCGAGACCGCACTCAGTGGTGCCACTACGGTGGATGGGACCTCCGCGATCCAGACCTTTGTGCAGAGCACCTGCGGCGATGCGCTGCGGAGCAACAAGGTAACGCTTACCGATCTGAAACCCGGCACTACCTACTACTATCAGGTGGGCGATGGGACAACATGGTCTGATACGCAGAGCTTTAAAACGCCTGCCGTGGACGCGGAAGCCACCAACTTCTTCATCCTGGGCGACATTCAAACAGGCGACACAGCAAATCTGGCTGCAGCGCTGGAAAAGCTGAGAGCAGGAAGCTATGACTTCGGTGTTCAGACCGGCGATGCCATCGACAATGTGACAATGTATGAAACGCATTGCCGTCCGTTCCTGAATACGGTCAATAGCGGTACGCTGGGCGGCGTGGATCTGATCCATGTGCTGGGCAACCATGAGTATTACGGCGATGCGGATGGCAAGATCAGCAAGGCAATCTATGATCTGCCTGAGAGCGCGCAGAACAGCTGGTACAAAATGGAATACGGCAAGGTCTGTGTAGTCGTCGTGAACCATGGCACGAAGCTCTCTGAGACGTTGGCGGACATTGCCGAAAATCTGACCACCGACTGCGTCTGGAAGGTACTCGTGTCGCACGAGCCCATCTATGGCACCGAGTCCGTTTCCGCAACACCGGAGATCCTTGCCAGCATTGAGAAGGCAGGCTTCAGCTTCGTCTTCGGCGGTGATGACCATGCCTATGCCCGCACCTATCCCATGCTCGGCGGCGTGAAGCAGACGGAAAACAGCCGAAACGGCGTTGTGTACTTTGTCTGCGGTGATTTGAGCGGCAAGAGCAACAAGTTTGAAAAGCGAGAGTACTATGCGTGCGCCAAGCCTCATACCGAATACGACGGCATGTATCTCACAGTGCAGGCAACGGAAGCGTCCTTCACAGTCAAGGCTATCAAGTACGATGGCACTGAGCTGGATTCCTACACCAAAACGCGCACCGACTGCGAGTTGGGCAAGCACACGGTGAATGGCACCAGCAAGTACGATATGACCGCTGGAACGATCACTTGCACAGTCTGCGGTACGGCACTGAAACCTGAAGGCGACTATGCTTTCAGTGGTCTGCTCTCTACCACAGACAGCAAACAGGTCATCCTTGCAAACGGAATCGTCAAGAAAAACGAGTTCTCTTCTCAGGGCGAGGACAGATACCATTCCTGCGCGGACGGCTACGCCTTCCGGACCACGGAGAGCGACAGCCGCACCTGCGTGACCGGTGGCTATATTACCTATACCTGTCCGCAATGCACGGCAACGGATCGATCTGATTTTCAGCGCCCCGTCGATCACAAATGGGATGAGAACCATACCTGCACGGTCTGCAAGTGCCACGGCATCGATATCAACAGCGAAGATGTCGACTTCAAATTCGGAAGCCCTGAAAAGCCTCGCGATATCGAACCGGCCCCCAACTATTATTACACCGGCACCGGTGTTCGTCCCGGCAGCTTTGCCAAACGCGGCGACTACGTGCTGACGCAGAACAATGACGCCAACCTCATCAATGGACAGATCCCCGATCTGTATGTGGAATGGCCGGACAGCAAGAATGTCGGCAAGGCCGAGATCAAATGCGAAGGCCGAGGGAATTACTACGGCAATAAAACGCTGACCTACTACATTGTTCCGAACAATGTGAAGGATCTGAGATGCACTTCTGCTGCAATAGATTCCCTGACCCTTGCCTGGAGCGTGGCTCCCGGCGCGGAGTATTATGAGGTCTTCCAGTGCGACGAGAAGAACCAAAGCCGCAAGTCTCTGGGAACCACTGAAAATACCACTTTTGAAGTCACGGGGCTGAGCGCGGACACAGCGTATTATTTCGTAGCGGCTGGCCGGACTAAGGTTCCGACAGAAGACAACAAGGTCTACACCAGCGTAAAATGGTCCAATATCCTCTGCGCAACAACGTCTCCTCTTTCGGCAGATGTAACGGCTATGACTGCCACAGTAGATGGCATGCAGATTCCGGCGGTCGATGTGGACGGTACAAATTACCTGTTCCTGCCTGCCTCGGCAGATCTTGCGAACCTGAATGTCACCATCACCCGCTCGGCTAATGACGGCAGTCTGGTGATTGCAGGCGATCAGAGCAGCCAGCCTGTTACCGGCAATGCTGCTAAACTGAATGTTTCCGCTCTGGCTTCTGAGACGGACGGCTATCGCCTCCTGACTGCAAAAGTCGGAAACGGTACAGCGTTCACCGTCCGCATCATGCAGGCGACGAGCTTGCCGACCATCTATCTGACCAGCACGGATGCGAGCACACAGGGACGCAGCTATGTGGATAGCAGAAAGGGGAACACCACGACGGCGGCGCTCAAGATGATCGACGCAGCCGGCGGCGAGATCAGTACGGGCATCAAAGAGCTCAAGGCGCGCGGCAATTCCACCTTTACCTACGCTGCGAAGAAGTCCTATCAGATGAAGCTGGAAACGGCCTCCAATCTGCTGCAAAACGGCGAGAACGTGAAGACGTGGGTGCTCCTGGCAAACTACTTCGACGCTACACTGATGCATGACAAGCTGTTCAAGGACATGGCGGCTGCTTTGGGAATGCCCTATACAGCGAGCTGCGATTGGGTGAACCTGTACTACGATGGTGAGTATCGCGGCGTGTATCTGCTGAGCGAAAAGAATGCGGTCAAGGATACCGGCATCAATATCACCGATCTGGAAGCTGCGTATAAGGATCAGAATCCGGAGTATGGGACGAACATGACCACCGCGACCGGCACCAATGCCTATGGTGGGAGCTATATCTATACGACCGGCCTTACTGACCCGACCGACATCACGGGCGGATACCTGCTGGAGCTGAACCACGACGCACCGGATGAGGTCAACGGATTTGTGACCAAGAAGGGTAAGGGCGTCAATGTCAAGAGCCCCGAATGGTGCGGCGATGCAGCTATGAAGTACATCAGCGAGTATTATCAGGCGTTTGAGAATGCGGTCTATGCCACGGACAAAAACGGCAATTACACCGGCATCAACGATGACGGCAAGCACTATTACGACTATGTTGACCGTGATTCGCTCGTGAAGATCTTCCTGCTGCAGGAACTGGCGCTGAGTCCGGACGGCTTCATTTCCTCGCTCTATTTCTATAAGGATGTCAACGGGATCATGTATGCCGGTCCCATCTGGGATCAGGACATGACGCTCGGCACCGGCTGGACCAAGTATATCTCGCCGGACACGACCGACTATCACTATCTGGCGGAAGCGCTGATCCAGATCCCCGACTTCCGGGAGGCTGTCATCGCATACTATAACGCGACATTTGCTCCGCAAGCCAATGCTCTGATCACGGAGAACGGTACGATCTATGGTTATGCGGACTGCCTGGCAGATAGTGCGGAAATGAACTTCGTCCTCTGGCCGTATATCCGAGTGGGAGATCCGAATAATGCCGAACACATTTGGAAGAACACCACCTATGCTTCGGTTCTTGCAGATATGCAGAATTGGCTCACACAGCGTATCGCAAAATTGGACATGACTTTTGCGGAAACTGTCTTTGTGACGGGCGATGTGAACGGCGACGGCGTGGTCAATATTTCCGACGCAGTGGCTCTGCTCCGTTACCTCGCGGGGGATGAGAGTGTAAATATAATCATCGGAAATAGCGATATGAACGGTGATGGCACCGTAAATATTTCGGATGCCGTAACGTTACTGCGACGCTTGGCTGGCTACAACGATTGAGGTTCTCTTTTCTACCGAAGGATGCTGGATAGGGCATCCTTCGGTAGAAGCACCAACCCTTTGTGTATCATGTGATACAACATTTTTTATAAAAGAAAGGAACAGAAAAACATGAAGAATGCAAAACACTGGTTATCGGTGCTTCTTTCCGTAGCGGTAGTGCTCACAATGGCAATCACCCCTGCTATGGCAACTGGCACTGATGACAGCAGTGCGGCGACTATCACTGTTGAGACTGTGACAAAAGCAGTTACAGCGGGCGAGGAAGTCACACTGAATGTTTCCCTTGCGGACAACCCGGGCTTTGCTGGCCTTGACTTTACCGTTGTGTATGATCAAAACAAGCTGGAATTGAAGGACGTTGTCAAAGGAGCCCTGCTCAGCAATGGTTTCTTTACGCCCAATGTAAAACAGAATAAAGTAGTCTTTGCTAACGCAGAACTTCTTAGTGGCGATGGTGCACTGTTTACTCTGAAGTTCATTGCTAAGACGGATTCGGATAATGCTAAGGTGGACATCGTAAACAATGGATTTACGGGCATACAAAATGAAAGTTTCCAAGTGAATATCATTCCCGGCGGAGTGAATGTGCCTGGCAGCAC
>NZ_JBNPLQ010000046.1:0-11492 GCF_050313575.1 Candidatus Pseudoscillospira sp. SGI.172
CGCCCCGCCCCGGCCTTTTCTCACTCGCCGCGGGATCGGGCGTACCGCCAGGCGGCCCGGCGATCCGTGCAGTAGAGCAGGCAGAAAACAATGCTGTGTCCCAGCCGCCGGAAAAAAACCATGCAAAACGCCCCCTTTGCTGCCATTGTAGCAAAGGGGGCGTCTCATAAAAGGGATTTTTCTGTCGAACAGGTGATCTTCCGATGGATCAAGACCCGGAGTACCGGGAGAGGAACTGCCGGGTGCGCTCCTCACGGGGTTGCTCGATGACCTGCCGGGCGGGGCCCTGCTCCACGATCACTCCGCCGTCCATAAAGATGACCTCGTCGGCCACATCCCGGGCGAATGCCATCTCGTGGGTGACGATGATCATGGTGGTGTTCTGATCGGCCAGGGATCGGATGACCTTCAGCACCTCCCCGGTGAGCTCGGGGTCCAGGGCGGAGGTGGGCTCGTCAAAGCAGAGCACATCGGGGCGGAGGGCCAGCGCCCGGGCGATGGCCACCCGCTGCTGCTGCCCGCCGGAGAGCTGGTGGGGATAGTGGCCGGCCCGATCCTGAAGGCCCATCTGGGCCAGCAGCTCCCGGCCCCGGGCGTCGATGGTCCCCCACTGGGATTTGTCCGGTGTGCGCAGCTTGACCGCCAGGGTCACGTTCTCCAGCGCGGTATACTGGGGGAAGAGGTTGAAATTCTGAAAGACCAGCCCAAAGTGGAGCCGTTTTTCCCGCAGCTCGCTCTCCTGCTGGGTGGCGGGGTCGGCGGCGTCGAAGATGACCTTTCCGCCCACCGAGATGACCCCGGCGTCCGGCGTCTCCAAAAAGTTGAGGCATCGCAGCAGGGTGGTCTTGCCCGAGCCCGAGGAGCCGATGATGGCCAGGGCCTGCCCCTCGTCCAGGGAGAAGCTGATGTCTTGCAGGACTTTGGTGGAGCCGAAGTGCTTTTCGATCTTCTGTGCTTCCAAAAGTGCCATGGTCCCGCCTCCTTATTTAAAGTAGTCCAGCCTGCGTTCCACCCAGCCCAGCAGGAGGGTGAGTACGCCGTTGAAGACCAGATAGTAGATGCCGGTGAAGAACAGGGGCCAGACCAGCCCTGAGTAGCCATGGGAGCCCTTCAGGAAGGCATAGCCCGCCCAGATGACCTCCTGGAGGGAGATGATGCGGGCGATGGAGGTGTCCTTGACCAGGGTGATGATCTCATTGGACATGGGGGGCACGATGCGCTTGATCATCTGGAGCAGGGTGACCTTGAAGAAGATCTGGGACCGGGTCATGCCCAGCACCATGCCCGCCTCCTGCTGACCGACGGGAACACCCTGGATCCCGCCCCGGTAGATCTCGGAGAAATAACAGGTGTAGTTGATGATAAAGGCGATGGCGGAGGCCAGGAACCGGCCCTCCTCGCCGCTGCCCCAGGGACTGTATCCCAGCAGGCGGCCGGGGATGTAATAGAGGATGATGAGCTGGAGCATCAGCGGAGTGCCCCGGATGACCCAGATCACCATCCGGGTGAGATAGCGCAGGGGAGCGAAGCGGCTCATGGAGCCGAAGGAGAGCACCAGCCCCAGGGGAATGGCCCCCAGCAGGGTGACGGCGAAGAGCTTGAGGGTCTGTAAAAAGCCCACATTCAGAGCGCCCAGGACGGTTGCGAGCATGGCGTGTCCCACCTTACCTTTCCAATCAAAAAACGGACAAAAAGCAGAGGGCGTGCGCCCCCTGCTTTTTTCGGCTGAAAAACAGCCCGGTCATTGCTCGATGAGCGCGGCCTGAACGCCGTAGGTCTCGGCGGTCTTCTGCATGCTGCCGTCGGCGTAGGCGGTCTGGAAGAACTCGTTGAGGGCCGCAGCCAGATCGGAGCCCTTGCGGAAGCCCACGCCGTACTCCTCGCTGTTGAGGCCCACGGTGTAGGTCAGATCGGCGTAGCTGGTGCCCGCGCCCACCATGGCGGCGGCCATCAGAGAGTCGATGACGGCGGCGTCGGCCGTGCCGGAGGAGACCTCCAGCAGCGCGGTGGCCTGATCCTGGACCTCGGTATAGCTGGCTCCCAGAGCCTCCACCTCAGCCTTGCCGGCGGAACCGACCTCCACGGCGAAGGCCAGATCCTTTACGCTGTCCACGCTCTGATAATCGGCGGCCCTGGCGGAGGGGACGATGACCACCTGGGCGTTGTTGCAGTAGGCGTTGGAGCAGGCCATGGCGCTGGTGACCTCGTCGGTGAGGGTCATGCCGTTCCACACCACGTCGATGTTTTTGCCGTCCAGCTCCAGCACCTTGTTGTCCCAGTCGATGACCTGGAACTGGCACTCCACGCCCAGGCTCCCGGCAAAGGCGCGGGCCATATCGGCGTCAAAGCCGATCCAGCTGCCGTTCTTGTCCTGGTAGTCCATGGGCTCGAACTCGGTGATGCCCACCACCAGTACGCCCTTGTCCTTGACATAGGCCAGATCGCTGCTGCCGGCGGCACTCTCGGCGGGAGCCGCACTGCCGGCGGCCTCGGAGGGCGAGGCGGAGGGAGCTTTGCCGCCGCCGCAGGCGGTGAGGGAGAGGCCCATGGTCAGGGCCAGAGCAAGAGAGAGCAGCTTCTTGGGATTCATAAAAGGTTCCTCCTGTTTCCATCGTCTTGATACTTTAGTATGGTAACACGCTAAATAAGAAATGTAAAGAGAAATCCTTCCGGCGTTTTTCACAAAAGAGAGGCGGCATCCCTGTTTTTCCTGCGGCACCAAAATTCGCCTGGTATACGCGGAGGAAAATTCCACATCTTAAAGGCAGATTTCCAGATCAAAAAAATGGAGGCGGAACCATGAAAAAATGGATGGCGGCCCTGTTGGCCGTTTCCCTGTGCATCTTCCCGGCTCGGGCCGCCGTGGCCGGAGCGCCGGAGGTGGCGGCGGGGGCCGCCGTGCTGATGGAGAAGGAGACCGGGCAGACCCTCTATGAACAGAACGCCCACGACAAGCTGGAACCTGCCAGCGTCACCAAGGTGATGACGCTCCTGCTGATCATGGAGGCCATTGACGGCGGCCTGCTCTCGCCGGACGACTCGGTGCAGGTCTCGACCCGGGCGGCCTCTATGGGCGGTTCCCAGGTCTATTTAAAGGAAGGGGAGACCATGACGGTCCGGGATCTCCTCAAAGCTGTGGTGGTGGTCTCGGGCAACGACGCCGCCGTGGCCCTGGCCGAGCGGGTGGCCGGAAGCGAGGGCGCCTTTGTGGAGCGGATGAACCAGCGGGCTGCTGAACTGGGCATGGCGGACACGACCTTCCTCAACTGCACCGGCCTGCCCGCCGCGGGACATCTCACCTCCGCCCACGACATTGCCGTGATGAGCCGGGAACTCATTCTCCGCCACCCGGCCATCCGGGAGTACACCACCATCTGGATGGATTCCATTCGGGACGGGGCCTTCCAGCTCTCCAACACCAACAAGCTCATCCGGTTCTACGACGGAGCCACCGGGCTCAAGACCGGCTCCACCGACGGCGCGCTCTACTGCATGTCGGCCACCGCCGAGCGGGGCGGCATGGAGCTCATCGCGGTGGTCCTCAAGTCCCCCACCTCGGCTCAGCGGTTTGAGAGCGCCAAGAGCATGCTGGACTTCGGCTTTGCCAACTACACGGTGCTGGACGCCCACCCGGCCCAGGCCCTGGCGCCGGTGGACGTGCTGCTGGGTGAGGAAGAGCAGGTCCAGCCGGTGCTGGAGGGCGGCGGCCGGATCCTGGTGGAAAAGGCACAGGTCAACGAGGTGGAGACCCGAATCGACCTGTGCGCCGATGTGGAGGCCCCGGTGGAGCAGGGTCAGAAGCTGGGCGAGATGACGGTGACGGTGGCGGGCGAGGTGCGCCAGACCATCCCCATCGTGGCGGCCCAGTCGGTGGCGCGGCTCACTATCCCCGGCATTCTCAAAAATCTGCTGGGATACTTCTTCATGGGCAAATAGGAGCCGGTAAAAAAGAATGAAAAAAGCTGCGCCGCTCCCCCATTTGGGGACGCGGCGCAGCTTTTTGCCGCTTTTTTAAGAATGGCTCTGGAGGTATCGCACAGCGCAGTGGGCATACAGAGCGGCGCCGGTGGGGAGGACGTCCTCTTCCACCACCATGCCGGGGTTGTGCATCCCGCAGAGATGCCCGCCCGCCGCGCTGCCCGCGCCCAGCTGAAAGAACACGGAGGGGACTTTCTGCGCCACTATGGTGAAGTCCTCGCTGCCCGACATACGGTCGCTCTCGATCACGGCTTCTCCGCCCAGAAGCTCCTGGCAGTAGCCGCTCAGGTCCCTGCACAGCGCCGGGTCGTTGTAGAGAGAGGGCATGCCGTATACAAATTCCACCTCGGCCCGGCCCCGGAAGGTGGCCGCCGTTGCCCGGCTGATCTCCGCCACCCGCTGCTTGAGAAAGGCCCGCCCCTCCACCGAGTCGGCCCGGATGGAGGCCTCCAGCACACAGCTTCCCGCGTTGGTGTTGCAGCTGGTGCCGCCCCGGATCATCCCCACCAGCACGACGGCCTGCTGTTCGCAGGGGATCTCCCGGGCCGGGATGGCCTGGAGCGCGATAATTATGTGGGCCGCGATATTGATGGCGTCCACACCGGCGCATGGGGTGCTGCCGTGGGCGTCTTTTCCGGTGATCGTGATCCGGACTGCGTCGCCTGAGAAGGAGGCACAGCCGGGTTTATAGGTAATGGTTCCGGGTTCGCTGCAGCCCTCGACCCCCACTGCCACATGAAGCCCCATAGCGGCGTCTGCGGCGGGGTGTTCCAGAATGCCATTGGCCAGCATATCCCGGGCCCCGGCCAGCAGCTCCTCCGCCGGCTGGAACATCAGCTTGACCCGGCCCGCCAGCTCGGATTCGTGTTCCTTCAGCAGCCGGGCGGCCCCCAGCAGCATGGCGGTGTGGCAGTCGTGGCCGCAGGAGTGGCAGTTCCCGTTGCCCGCGGCGAAGGGGAGCCCGGTCTGCTCCGCCATGGGCAGCGCGTCCATGTCGGCCCGGAGCAGGATGGTCTTGCCCGCCCCGCTTCCGATGAGACAGGATACCCCCGCCCTTCCCACCCGCTGAGGCTCCAGACCGCAGGCGCGCAGCCGCGCCTCTACAAAAGCAACGGTTTGGGGCAGATCGAAGCCTGTTTCCGCAAAGCTGTGGACGGTACGCCGGTCGGCGATGATCTGATCTTTAATGGCCAGAGCGGCCGATTGATAATTCGTCATAGTGGATTCAGCACCTTTCAAATAAGAGGACGGCCCCCGCCGTGTGCGCAGGGCGCATCCGGATTGTGACGGCAGTCAGAAGATCAGGGGGGCGACCACCCCCGCCAGAGCCACCGAAGCCACGCTCACGCTGGCGACTCCCGCAATGAGCATCTTGGGCAGGACGTAGTCGGTCAAATTCCGGATCTGCTCGGGGGTGAAGTCCCGGCCGAAGCTGGCGCCGGTGACCACCTCCATGGCCACGGCGTAGGTGACAGGGTAGCCCAGCATGCAGCACAGGCCCACGGCAATGCTGAGCGAGGGGTCCCAGTGAAAGAGAAGCCCCATCAGGACGGAACAGATGGCCACGCCCGCGGCCCCCAGGACCAAAAGGCCGAATACCGGCAGGAGAATGGAGGCGAACTGGGAGAGAGACATGGTGACAAAGCTGGCGGTGCAGTAGGCATAGGTGGCCAGCAGCATCACGCCGTCTCCGCCCGCCCTTTGCAGGCTGTTTCGATCCAGAAGGCCCACCGCGGCAGCCAGCGCGCCCAGCAGCAGGTAACAGATGGTGGCGTTCAGCCCGGTGAGTTCCGAGAAGCCCTGGGCCAGCGCGCCTGTGGCGGCCAGACGGGCAAAGTGGGCGGTTGGAGTGTCCAGGGACTGCGGCGTGGCGGGGAGAATGCGGAGGTTGATCCGGCGGCTGTCCCCGGACTGACTTTGCAGGTGACCGCCTCTACCGATATATGCTACGGCGGACTTTCGGAGAAAGAAGCTGGCCAGGGGGAGGCCGATGAGGATCTGAAGGGCCATGACCGCCGAGGCGAAGCTGGCCAGGTCGACCCGCCCGGCGGTCTTGGCGGCCTCTCCGGTGATCATGGTGGCCACGATCCCGCCGCTGATGGGGGCGATGGCGCTCAGAGCGTATTCCCGGCCAAACAGCAATTGTCCCAGGGTGGCGCAGAGAAGGATCACGCCCGCCACACCCGCCAGGGAGACCAGAATGGTCCTCCACTCCTTTTTCAGCGCATGGAGGTCCAGGGTGGAACCCAGATTGGTGAGAATGAGCACCATGCCGAAGGTGGGGATCAGCGCGGTGAGGCCGGAGCGATCCATCAGGTCGGCGGGTAGGACCCTGAGCACTCCGCCGAAGAGAATGAATACCAGGATCGCGGTGATGAAAGTGGATACGATGCCCCGGGTTTTCAGGGCGATATAGTCCCCCACGGCAAAGGTGAGGGCGACAAAGCCGAAGGCCGTGATCGGTGAAAATTCCATTGAGAGTTCCTCCAGACATGATTTGTGGGAAAAGCTGTGGGACGGCAAATGCTGTGCCGCCATCGTTCTCTCAATGTCATCTCTGATCCCTCCGTCCCTGTTTCTGAAAATGGGGATAAAAAAACAGCCTTTGTCCCAACTCTGGGACAAAAGCTGCAGCTTCTGCGGTACCACCCGGATTGACGCCCAAAGGGCGCCCGCTCATTCGCACACCATCATGCGCGTCCCTCTGATAACGGGTGGGAGACCCGGCATCCACTACTGAGCTGTCGCCGTTCGTATTGCCCTCGCAAGGCCATTCCATACGGCGCCCGCTGTCGTGATCTCACCGCCCACGACTCTCTTGGAACGCGCATTCCGCATGTACTCATCTTGCTCATCGGTTTTGGATTTGGTTGTGTTGTTGGGTTTGGTTATAGCAGGTTTTTACACGGCTGTCAAGTGGAAATTTGGAAGGGGGCGGAAAATTTCTCCTCAGCGCCGTTCCCCCTTGCGGGCCTGAAGAGACCAGCAGATCCGGGCGGCCAGACGGTCCGGGAGAAAACGCACCCCCAGCTTTACCGCCCGCATCAGCCCGCCGGGAATGAGCAGTTCCCTGCCCCGCAGAGTCCCGGCGATGGCAAACTCCGCCACCCGTGCGCTGCTGAGGCCTCCGGCGTTCAGGTTCGCCCCCGCCACCCGGTCAAACTCGGTCTCCACCGGGCCGGGGCAGAGGACGCTCACCGTCACGGGGCTGCCCGCCCGGCGCAGCTCCTCGCGCACCCCCTGGGACAGCCGCAGGACATAGGCCTTGGAGGCGTAGTAGGAGGCCAGCAGCGGCCCGGGCAGAAAAGCGGCGGAGGAGGCCACGTTGAGTACCCGCCCGTTTCCCCGGGCGGTAAAGTCCCGGAGGAAGAGCTTCATCAGTGTGTGCAAAGCCACCATATTCAGCTCCAGCATGGACTGTTCGGCGTCCAGGTCGGTCTCCAAAAAGGGACCGTAGACGCCCCGCCCGGCGTTGTTCACCAGCAGGTCGACGCCCTCCTCCCGCACCTGTTCGTAGAGCACGCGGCAGGCGCCGGGGGCGGTGAGGTCCATGGGAAGGACGGTGACGGGGACGTCCAGCTCCCGGGCCAGTTCCTCCAGCCGGTCGGCCCGGCGGGCCACCAGGATCAGGGACCAGCCCCGGCGGGCCAGGGCGCGGGCCATGTCCCGGCCCAGGCCGGAACTGGCCCCAGTGATGAGGGCTTTCACGGGCATTCACTCCTTTGGACTCATGATACCTCTTTTTTCGCTGCGGCGCAAGGCCGGCTCACCACGCCCTGAGCCGCCAGGGTGCAGAGGTAGAGCACCACCCCAAAGGCAAAGCAGGCAAGGCATGCGGGAACTTCGTCCATCCCGGCCCCGGTGAGGATGGGGAACAGCAGATTGACGCACAGTCCGGCCAGCAGAGCGGCCAGCCCGGGCGCGGCGATCCAGCGGAAAAACTGGAATTTCAGGTTGATGGCCCTGTGCAGGGACCGCCAGTTGAGAAAGACCCCCAGCACCGTGCTGACCAGCAGCCCCTCCACGTAGCCGTGGAGCCCCACGCCGCTCTGGCCCATCCGGGCCCAGGTGATAAGCAGCTGGACCGCCCCGCTGATGAGAGCGTTGCGGGCGGAGGCGGTCTGTCTGCCCAGGCCGTTGAGGGAAGCGCCCAGTACCGCTTCATAGCAGGTGAGTGCCACGCCCACGGACAGGGGGGCGGCAAAGTCTCCGGCCGAGGGCTCACGAAAGAGCATCCGAGCCAGCGCGGGGGCCAGTACGGCCAGCAGGGCGGAGGCCGGGAGGATGAGCAGGGAGGTGGCCTCGAGGGCCTTGCCGGTGCGGCGGCGGGCCAGATCGGGGCGGCCCAGGGCGGCGCTCTCCGCCAGCCGGGGCACCAAGACCAGGGACATGGCGGAGATGACCGCGGTGGGCAGGGCCAGCATGGGCACGGTCATGCCGCACATTACCCCGAAGGCGCTCATGGCCTGACTCACGTCGGCCCCTGCCCGCACCAGCCGCTGGGGGATCATCACCGAGGTGGCCGCCCCCATCAGATTGCCCAGCAGGGAAGTCCAGCCGATGGGAAGGGCGATCAGGCCGATCCGGCGGGGGAGCGTCCGGCGGGCGGCGCCTTCTCCCGCCGGATGCCGGCCCATGGCCCGCCGGTAGAGGACCGACAGCGTGACGGCCGAAAAGATCTCGCAGGCCACCATGCCGCAGACGATAAGCCCCACGGTGCGCTCCGGACTCTGAGGAAGAAAATGCCACAGCAGCCCCAGCACCGCCCCGGTGCGGATGAGCTGTTCGCAGATCTCAGTGACGGCGGGGGGACGGACATTCCCCGTACCGTAAAAGTAATGCTTGTGGATGTTCTCCAGCCCGGTGAGGAGGACGCAGGGCAGAAGGAGCAGCAGCCCCAGCCGGGATCTGGCATCCCCCAGCAGGCGCACTGAGATCCAGTCGGAGAGGGGGGCGGTGATGAGGGCCACCACCGTGAAGGCGGTCAGGAAACCCAGTACGCACTGGCGCACCACCTGGGCGGCGGCCTTCTCGTTGCCCAGAGCATGGTACTGGGCGGAGAGGTTGGAGCAGGCCACGGTGAAGCCCACGGCGGTCAAAGACATGAGGACGGACGATACCGGCAGGACCAGCTGATAGAGCCCCATGACCTCCGAACCCACCATTCGGGACAGAAAGACCCGGTAGACAAAGCCAACTGCCTGGGCAAACAGGCTCACGGCGGTGAGGACGGCGGTGGAGCGCAGCGCGGACATGGCTTTCAAGTGGAAATCCCCCTCTCTCCGGACAGGGAGGCCGGCGGGTGCTCCGCTGTCCCAGATCCCTGCATTATCAGGGTATTCACCGGACAAGTCCGACATGCGGGCGAGGGGCGGGCCGGAAAATCCCGCATCCCTGATAAAAAAGAATGGAGCCTATGCCCATACTTCTTTTGACAAATGGGGGAAAAACGTGTAGAATAATGCCAATTTCAGCGTTTTGTTGCGGAGGAGTGGGTCGCGTGGCCGCGGTGCTCATCAATGTGGTGTTGGTTTTGGCGGGCAGCTTTCTGGGCCTGCTGCTGAAGAGTCGGTTTTCCCAGCGGCTGGGTCAGGCGGTGATGTCCGCCCTGGCCCTGTGCACGGTTGGAATCGGCCTGAGCACGCTCCTCAAGACGGAAAATTCTCTCTGTGTGATCCTCTGCATGGTGGCGGGGACTCTCCTGGGGGAGTGGATCGGCATTGAAAAGCGCATGGACGGCATGGGGGAGTTTCTCCGGAGGAAGCTGGTTCGGGGCGAGGGGAGCAGCCGCTTTGTGGAGGGCTTTGTCACCGCCACGGTGCTCTACTGTGTGGGAGCCATGGCCATCAACGGCTCCATCCAGGCCGGCCTGAACCACGACTATGCCGTTCTGGTCTCAAAAAGCGTGATGGACGGCGTGAGCGCCATCACCTTTGCCGCGGCCCTGGGATTGGGTGTGGCCTTTTCTGCCGTGCCGATCCTGCTCTATGAAGGGGCGCTGACCCTGCTGGCCGGGGTGGTCGGCCCTTATCTCAGCCCAGCCGTCATCACCGAAATGAGCGCCGTGGGCGGCGCCATCATCGTGGGGATCGCCTTCAATATGATGGGCCTTGGCCGGGAAAAGATCCGGGTGGGGAATATGCTGCCCGCCATTTTCCTGCCCATGGTGTATCTGCCGCTGGCCGAGTGGCTGGGAACGCTGCTGAGCTGAGCGCGCGTGCGGCCTGTGCTTTTGGCATCTAGCAGAATACTTGCCAATCCGTGAGACGGGTGGGGGTGAATTCCTGTCCGCCTGCATCTTTCCGACAAAAAATTTTCTTTTTCCAGGCGATTTTATCTTGCGTCTACTCCCGAAAAGAGCTATACTAACGAGTGCAGTGTGATCGGCCGAAGGCCGTAGCAAGGCCGAATGCAACTGGAACAGTCATACCAAATGGCATAGGTTGCGTTTTTTTGTCACTTGTATTGTTAAAAAAATCACAAGAACGGACAAAAGCCGCAAAAGGAACCAAGATCAGTACATGGATAGATGGAGGAAAGTAACATGGGATTTGTGAAAACCGAGCAGAAAGGCCACGTAGCCATTCTCACCATCGACCGGCAGGAGGCGCTCAACGCCTTAAGCGCCGACGTCCTGAAGGACCTGAGCGCTGCGCTGGACGATGTGGCGGCCAACGATGAGGCCTATGTGGTCGTGATCACCGGCGCGGGCCGCTCCTTTGTAGCGGGCGCGGACATCGGCGAGATGAAGCCTCTCACCGCAGTGGAAGGCAAGGACTGGGGCCGGTTCGGCAACGATGTGTTCCTGAAGGTGGAGAGCCTTTCCAAGCCCGTCATCGCGGCAGTCAACGGCTTCGCTCTGGGCGGCGGCTGCGAGCTGGCCATGGCCTGCGACATCCGGCTGGCCAGTGAAAAGGCCAAGTTTGGGCAGCCTGAGGTGGGGCTGGGCATCACCCCCGGTTTTGGCGGCACCCAGCGTCTGGCCCGCATCGTGGGCACCGGCCGCGCCATGGAGCTGATCTTTACCGCCAAGGTCATCGACGCCGCCGCTGCCGAGAAGATCGGCCTTGTGAACGCCGTCTATCCTCCCGAGGAGCTGATGGACAAGGCCATGGAGATGGCCGAGGCCATCGCGGCCCAGGCCCAGGTGGCGGTGCGGGAGTCCAAGAGCTGCATCCGCCGGGGTATTCAGACCGATATCAACACCGGTATTGCTTACGAGACGGAGGCTTTTGGCCTTTGCTTCTCCACAGACGATCAGAAGGAGGGCATGTCTGCCTTCCTGGAAAAGCGGAAAGAAAAGAACTTCACCGGAAAATAAGTAAGATAGACAGTCATTTCAACAGAATTCTATAATAAAAACTGGGAGGTATTACATATGAGCATCAATAAGGTAGTTGTGATCGGCGGCGGCACCATGGGTCTGGACATCGCGCAGGTTTTTGCCCGCAGCGGCAAGCAGGTCACTGTCCGCGACATCAACGATCAGCTGATCCAGGCCGCCGAGGCCCGTC